>CAIOSS010001435.1 GCA_903860995.1 uncultured delta proteobacterium
ATGCGGTCGCGGGTGTCGTCGATGGGCAGCGAGGCGACGCGCCGCGCGAGCCAGCGCATGAGCGGCTCGATGGTGTTGAACAAGCCCTGCTCGGCGAGAATGGCCTTCCGCTTGAGGCCCTTCTGGCCGACGTCCGGCTGTAGCTCCGCGGGGCTCTTGGCGAATTGGTAGATCACCGTCGCGATCGCACCGATGAGGAGGGCGAGGGCGAAGTAGCCGAGAAACTCTGTCGAGGGGGTCATGCGGGTGCGGCCTTCCCTGCGCTCAGATGTCCACCGCGAGGATCTTCCGCGCGAGGAAGACCGCCGCCACCCAGAAGACCACCGCGATGGTCGAGATGATGTAGCCGATGAAGTTGGTCGAGAGCGGCTTGAGCCACTCCGGGTCCATCCAGTTGAGCAGCGCCACGAGCAGCGGCGGAATCACGCCGAGCACCCACGCCTGCGCGCGTCCCTCGGCGGTCTTCGACCGCACGACCCCTTCGAGGCGGGCCATCTCGCGCAGCGTGCTCGCGCTCGTCTCGAGAATCTTCGGCAGGTCACCGCCGGTCTGCCGCCCGATGAGCACCGTGGTGAGCGCGCCGGAGAAGGCCCGGGTGCCCACCCGCGTCGCCATGTTGAGCAGCGCGGTGTCGAGCGGCATCCCGAGCTGGTTCTCCTTCATGGTGAGCTCGAGCTCCTGCTTGATGGGCGCCCGCAGGAGCATGGTGCAGGCCCCGAGCGCGTCGCCGAGCGAGGGCGAGGCCTTGAGCGCGTTGGCGAGCGCGAGGAGGAAGGTGTCGAGCTGCGCCTCGATGGCCACCTGGCGCTTGGCCTTGGCGTCGGAGATCCAGAGGAGGGGCGCGACGGCGACGAGCGGCACGCCGATGAGGGCGACCGGGATGCCCGAGCTCTCGCCCATGATCGCGAGGTGGGCGGGCTCGAAGAGCAGCAGGGCCGCGATGATGCCGAGCTGCCAGTTGGTGACGTACTTCCCGCTGGGCTGCTGGATGAACATCGCCCGGAGCTGCACGTCGAGCTTCTTGGCGTAGGCGTCATAGGCGCGGTGCAGGGGGCTGTCCGGGAAGGTCAGCGTCACGTAGATGACCGCCGCGAGCCCGAGCGGGAAGAGGAGCAGCCCGATCTAGCCCATGAGCGTGGTCTGCGGCGCGGCGGTCATAGGTAGTCCTTCCCTTGCACGAGCCCGTAGGAGATGAACGCGTCGAGGTAGGACGGGAGGTAGCCCGTGGCGCGGTACTCGCCGAGCACCTTGCCGTCGCCCGCGATGCCCGAGCGCTGGAACTCGAAGATCGGCCGCAGCTGGATCTCGTAGTTGTCGTCCATGCCGATGACCTCGGAGATGGCCGTGATGCGCCGCGTGCCGTCGGAGAAGCGCGACTGCTGCACCACAAGGTGCACGCTGTTGGCGATCTGCTCGCGGATGGCGCGCGCCGGCAGGTCGATGCCGCTCATGAGCGCGAGCACCTCGAGGCGGTTGATGGCCTCGCGCGGACTGTTGGCGTGCGTGGTGGTGAGCGAGCCGTCGTGGCCCGTGTTCATCGCCTGGAGCATGTCGAGGCACTCGCCGCCGCGGCACTCGCCCACCACGATGCGATCGGGGCGCATGCGCAGGGCGTTCTTCACGAGGTCGCGGATCGTGTACTCCCCTTTGCCCTCCATGTTGGCGGGGCGGGACTCCAGCGAGACGACGTGCGGCTGGTTGAGCTGAAGCTCCGCCGCGTCCTCGATGGTGACGATGCGCTCCTCCTTCGGGATGGCCGAGGAGAGCACGTTGAGCGTCGTGGTCTTCCCCGAGCCGGTGCCGCCGGAGATCACGATGTTCTTCTTGGCGATCACCGAGCGGGTGAGGAAGCGCGCCATCTGCTCGGTGAGCGCGCCGAACTCGATGAGGTTCTGGAGCGTGAGGGGGGTCTTGGAGAACTTCCGGATCGTGATGCACGCGCCCTTGATGGAGAGCGGCCGGATGACGGCGTTGACGCGCGAGCCGTCCTTCAGGCGGGCGTCGACGAGCGGCGTGCTCTCGTCGATGCGCCGGCCGAGGGGGGTGACGATGCGCTCGATGCACGAGCGCACGGCCTCGTCGTCGGTGAAGCGGGCGTCGGCGCGCTGGAGCTTGCCGCGGCGCTCGACGAAGATCGTCTGCGGGTCGACGACCATGATCTCCGAGATGGTCCCGTCGGCGAGGAACTGCTCCAGCGGCCCGAGCCCGAGGGCCTCGTCGGAGATCTCCTGGATGAGCCGCTCCTGGTCGGTGCCCGGCGGGATCTCGTTGGCTACCTGCGCGACGATGCGCTTGAGGGCGTCACGCACCTTCGGGCGCATCTGCGAGTCGCCCATCTTGGAGCGGTCGAGCGCGGCGAGGTCGAGGTTGTCGAGCAGCATCCGGTGGATGCGCCGACGGAGCTCGACGGAGACGTGCATCGTGCCCGCGGTGCCGCCCCCGGCCTGGCGGTACGCTGCCG
>CAIOSS010001436.1 GCA_903860995.1 uncultured delta proteobacterium
GCGTGCTCGGCGCGCAGCGCGAGGTGCTCGGCCAGCGGAACCACCGGCGCCGGGTCATCGGTCACGGCCGCGTCGTCGCCCGGCTCGGCCAGGCCCGCGGGCGCGTCGTCGCCCGCCGGCGAGGGCACCATCCAGGGCGGCACCGACGGGCGCGGCGTCTCGTCGGCGCGCACGCACCACGGGGCCAAGACGGGCGGATCGTCGGGTCCGAGCACGGGGCTACGACTCCTCGCGGCCTAGGTCGATGCGACCCTCGGCGGCCAGCCGGAGGGCTACCTCGACGAGCTCGCGGCGGGCGGCCTCGATGTCGGCGCGGCGCACCTTGCCGAGCACCTCGAGGTCGTCGCGGGCGAGCTCGGCGGCGCGCTCGGAGAGGCCGGCGAAGATCGCCTCGGTGACCTCCGGGGAGGCGCCCTTGAGGGCGATGACGAGGCGCTCGGAGGGCAGCTCGATCAGGATCTCGCGCATGGCGCGGGCGTCGATGCGCCGCAGGTCGTCGAAGGTGAACATCGCCTGGCGCACGCGGCCGGCGAGGGCGGCGTCGGCGACGTCGAAGTCCTTGAGGATGTTGGTCGCCGAGGGGCCAATGGCGTTGAGCATGGCGGCCGCGCGGGCCACGCCGTCGACCGACACGAGGGTATTGGCGTCGGCGGTGGGAAGCTCTTCGACCAGGGCGACGGCCACATCTTCGAGCACCTTGGCGGGCAGCTCCGTCAACCGGCTGACGTTCTCGACGACGGCGATCTGGCGCTCCGGGGGCATCGCCGAGAGGATGGCCGCCGCGGCCGCCGGATCGAGGCGCGTGAGGATCGCCGCCGCCATCTGCGGCGACTCGCGGCTGAGCAGGGCGACCACCGCGTCGGGGGGCGCGCTCTCCAGGCGCGAGAAGGGGCTGGTGACGCCGTCTTCGAAGACGGCGTTGGTCTGCTCCTCGCCGAGCGCGACCACCGAGAGGCGGCGCAGGTAGGGCAGGCCCCCGCGGGGCACCGCCACGGCGCTGCGAGAGCGCTCGAGGAACTCCCGCCAGGTCTCCTCGATGGCCCCCGCCGGCACCTCGCGCATCGTGGAGGCAACCGCGCGGAGCTTGTGTAGTTCAGCGACCCCGAGCTCGCTCACGATGGGCCGGGCGATCTCCTCGTCGAGCGACAGCAGGAAGAGGACGGCTTTCTCGGCTCCGGTGGGCATCTACGGTAGCCCTTGAGCAACGGCCGTACCCGCGCGAGGTCAGCTCTTGGCGTTGCGGTCGGGGGCGTCGGTGCCGAGCCAGAAGCGCAGCACCAGGGCCGCGGTGGCGGGGTCGGCCAGCACGCGGGCGTGCACCTGCGCGCGGAGGCTCTCGCGCACGACCTCGGGGTCGAGCTGGGGCGTCGGCTCCTGCGGCGCGAGGCCGGCGAGCTGGATGGCTGCGGTGGTCTCCGGCCGGGAGCGGCGGCGCAGCGCCAGGAAGGCGACGGCGAGGAGCACGGCCGCGGCCGCCACGACCCCACCGATGATGTATCCCCGCGGCGTGCGGGCGGGCCTCGCGGCGGCGCGGCGCGGCACAACGCGCGGGGCGTCGAGGGTCTCCTGGAAGGGGATCGACTCCACCGTCACCACGTCGCCCCGGGTGTCGTTGGCGCCGATGGCGCCGCGCACCAGCGCCCGGAGGTGGGTCAGTTCGGCCGCGTCGCGGGGCACCACCCGGGTCTGCCCGCCCTCGGTGCGCGTCACGCCGTCGACCACCACGGCCACGGCGATGCGCTTGATCACCCCGCGGGTGGTGAGGCGCCGCTCGCTGACGTGGTCGACCTCGA
>CAIOSS010001437.1 GCA_903860995.1 uncultured delta proteobacterium
CGACCACCAGGAGCAGGATGCCGCTCGCGGCCTCGATCTGGAGGAAGCGCTCCAGCGGCCGGCGCGCAAGGCGCGCGAGGCGCAGCAGCGGGAGCCACGCCTCGGGCGGCGCGGGCGGAATCTCTCCGGGGACGGGCGTATCGGTCGACGGCACGACGGGCTCCCAGCTGGCGCCTTGGCGGCGTCAGCGCGGGGATGGCGGCCCGACCATCCGTTGTCCTGCAGTGCGTGGACTGCACCCTTCGCGGTGTTGGTATGCGTCCGAGTAGCACGGCCCCGCGACCGTCGGCCACGCGATCGACCGACACTACGCTCAGCGCCGCGCGTCGACGTCGAACAGACGTGCCCGCAGCTCGGCCGCCCGCGCCGGGTCGTCGTCGTAGAGGTTGTTCTGCTCGCCCGGGTCGAGCTCCAGGTTGTAGAGCTCCCAGACGCTGCGCGTGGCGTCGAAGGCGATCTTCCACGGAGGGGCCACGAGGGCCATCGAGGTGGGCGCCCCGCCGCCGTACTCCGCCGCGTCGGCGTACACCTCGTCGCGCCAGTCGGGGGGCGCCCCCCCGTGGCGGCCGAGGAGCACCGGCACCAGCGAGCGCGACGGGGTCGACGCGGCGACGGGCTGGCGCGCGAACTCGAGCACCGTGGCGTGCAGGTCGAACAGCGCCGTGAGCGCGCGCCGGTTGCCGGGCGCCACGCCGGGCCCGCGCACCAGCAGCGCCACGCGGATCGCCTCCTCGTGGACGTCGTAGTAGTGGAAGCGCGACCCGTGCTCGTTGAAGCCCTCGCCGTGGTCGCTGAAGACGACCACGAGCACCGGGTCGCCGCGGCGCTCGATGCGGTCGGCGGCGTCGAGCAGGCGCGCCGCGAAGGCGTCGGCGCGGGCGATCTCGCCGTCGTATCGGTCGAGCTCGGTGCGCCCGAACTCCTGCGGCCAGTTGTGCTCGCCGTAGGGCGCGTGCGGGTCGATGAGGTGCACCCAGGCGAAGAAGGGCCGGGTGCGCGGGCGCTCGATCCACTCGACGGCGCCGCGCACGATGGGCGCCGCGTCGTCCTTGAATTCCCGCGGGTCCTGCACGACGTCGAAGCCCTGGTAGAAGCCCGGGGTGCCCGAGAAGTACGAGGTGTTGGTGAAGGCCGCCGTGGCGTAGCCCGCGGCCCGAAGCTCCTCGGCGAGGGTGACGTTGTCGTCGGCGACGGCGGGGTAGCGCGGGTCGACCCCGCGGCCCCAGGCGACGTCCCCGGGGTAGCGGCCCGTGAAGGTCGACGCGAAGGAGCGCAGCGAGCCGGGCGCGACGGCGTAGGCGCTGGTGAAGCGCGCGGCCCGCGCCGCGAAGCGCGCCAGGTTGGGCGTGGTGGGACGGTGGTAGCCGTACACCGTGGTGTGGTCGGGGCGCACGGCGTCGATGGACACGAACAACACGCTGGGCGGGCGCTCGGCCACGGTCTCCGCGCCGCGCGCCGGGGCAGCGCGGGCGCTGCGGACGCGGGCAGGGGCGTCGCGGCCCGAGCAGCTCTCGTCGACGCCGTTGCCGGGCGTCTCCGGGGCGCCGGGGTAGATCCGCGGGTTGCGGTCGTCGCAGTCGCCGCCGCCGAAGAGCACCCCGTGGCCGTCGCGGTCGCGGTCGAGCGCGCGCTGCAACGGACCGACGGCGGGGCGCGCGAGCAGGCTGCGGCTGGCGATCGCGATCATCACGGCCTGCCGGCGGCCGAGGCCCCGCGCGGGGACGACGGCGAGCAGGGTGCACGCGACGGCAGCGGCCAGCGCCGCGGAGGGGACGAGGCCGCGGCGGGGCGACGGGCCCGGGCGCCGCGCGCGGACG
>CAIOSS010001438.1 GCA_903860995.1 uncultured delta proteobacterium
AGCTGGTCGCCCGCTGGCTCGGCGTCGGCTTCGTGCACGGGGTGATGAACACCGACAACACCTCGGTCTCGGGCGAGACCATCGACTACGGGCCCTGCGCCTTCCTCGACGAGTACGACCCCCGGAAGAAGTTCAGCTCCATCGACCGCGGCGGGCGCTACGCCTTCGCCAGCCAGCCCAACATCGCGCAGTGGAACCTCGCCCGCCTCGCCGAGTCCCTGCTGCCGCTGATGGACGACAACGAGGAGCGCGCCGTCGCCGCCGCGACCGGGCGCCTCGAGCGCTTCCCCGCGCTCTTCGGGGCGGCGTACGGGCGCGTGATGCGCGCCAAGCTCGGCCTGACCGGCGACGACCCGGCCGACCTCTCCCTCGCGAGCGACCTCCTGGCGCGCATGGCCGCCAACGGCGTCGACTTCACGGTGTTCTTCCGAGGGCTCTGCGACGCAGCGGCGAGCGACGCGGCCGACGACGGGCTCGCAGCGCTCTTCACCGAGCCGGGCGCCTGGCGCGAGTGGGCGACCGCGTGGCGCCAGCGGCTTGGCGCCGACGGCGTCGCACCCGACGAGCGGGCGGCGGCGATGCGTCGGGTCAACCCCGCGATCATCCCGCGCAACCACCGGGTCGAGGAGGCCATCGAGGCCGCCGTCCGCCGCGACGACTTCGGGCCCTTCGAGACGCTGGTGCTCGCGCTCGAACACCCCTACGACGAGCAGCCCGAGTACAAGCACCTGCGCGAGCCGCCGCGGCCGGCCGAGCGCGTCCGCGAGACCTTCTGCGGCACCTGATCGGGAGGCTGCACCGGGCCCGCGATCAGGGTGTCTGCGAGCGCGCCAGTGCGGCGCCGACGTAGGCCGCGAGGTGCTCGCCGGTGAGGGTGGAGCGGGCGGCGACCAGGTCGGCGGGGGTGCCCTCGTAGACGATCCGGCCGCCGAGTCGGTACGCCAGCACCGAGGCCTGGAAGCGCCTGCCCTCGCAGACCTCGCAGGGGGTGGCGACGCCGGCCATCATCGCCAGGTCGGTGTAGATCACCCCGGCGCCGTTGCAGTGGGGGCAGGCGCCCTCGGAGTTGGCGCTGAAGAGCGCGGGCTTCACGCCGTTGGCCTTGGCGAACGCGCTGCGGATCGGGTCGAGCAGCCCGGTATACGTCGCCGGGTTGCTGCGCCGCGAGCCGCGGATCGCGCCCTGGTCGACGGACACCACGGCCTCCTTGCCCGACACCGAGCCGCGAATCAGCGAGCTCTTCCCCGACCCGGCCACGCCGGTGACCACCACCAGCACGCCCAGGGGAATGTCCACGCTGACGTCCTTGAGGTTGTTCACGCGCGCGCCCTGCACGCGAATCAGATCGTGGCGATCGGCGATGTGCATGGCGCTGATCCTAGGCCAGCGCCCCCCGCGCCCCTCACACCGGCGCGAACAGGCCCGGCAGCACCTCGCCCGCCTTCCCGATCACCACTTCGTTGAAGGCGTCGGCGTTGGCGGGCGCTTCGAGCCCCACGTACACCGAGCGCACCGCTTCCCCCATCGACTGCCGGTACGTCACCTCGCGCACCAGGCCGGCGGCCGGGTACACCACCCCCGAGCTCCCGACGGTCACGAACCAATCGCAGGCCTGCACCCGGCGCTTCACCGCGTGCATCTCGAAGGGCACCTCGCCGAACCACACGATGTGCGGCCGCACCCGCGCACCACACCGGCAGCGCGGCAGCTCGCCGAAGTACAGGTTGGTGTCGTCGAAGGGCCCGGTGGTGCACGACTCGTCCTCGCAGCGGCTCTTCATCAGCTCGCCGTGCACGTGGACCACCCGCTTCGACCCGGCCGCCTCGTGCAGCGGGTCGACGTTCTGCGTCGCGAGGTAGAGGTCGTCCCCGAGGTGTGCTTCGAGCGCCGCGAGCGCCCGGTGCGCCGGGTTGGGCTGCACCGTGAGCGCCTGAGCCCGCCGATCGGAGTAGAAGCGCCACACCAGCGCGGGGTCGCGCTCCCAGCCCTCGGGCGAGGCGACGTCCTCCACACGGTGCTCCTCCCAGAGCCCGTTGCCGTCGCGGAAGGTGCGGATCCCGCTCTCGGCGCTGATGCCCGCGCCGGTCATCACCACGACCTTCGCCCCCCGCGCCAGCGGGATCACCTTGCTCATCGGAACGCCCTCCGCAGACCCGCGACCAGGTCGTCCCACGGCTCGCGCGCCCCGACGATCGACCCGGTGATGCTGATGTACCCGTGCACCATGCTGCGGTAGCGCCGCGCCGTCACCGCCACGCCCCCGTCGCGCAGCTTCGTGGCGTAGCCTTCGCCCTCGTCGCGCAGCGGGTCGAAGCCCGCGGTCTGCACCAGCGCCGGGGCCACGGACTTTACGTCGGCGAACCACGGTGACGCGCGCGGCTTCGTCCAGTCCGCCGGGTCGGGCGCGTACTGCGCGCGAAACCACTGGATGGTCGCGAGGTCGAGCAGGAAGCCCCGCTCCATGATCTTCAGCGAAGGGAACGACATCGTCTGGTCGACCGCGGGGTAGATCAGCGCCTGGATGCACGGCGGGTGCTCATCGTCGCGCGTGTCGAGCGCCACCACCGCCGCGAGGTTGCCGCCCGCGCTGTCGCCGCCGACGGCCACGCGCGCCGGGTCGACGCCCAGCCGCGCGGCCTCGGCGACCACCCAGCGGAAGGCCTCCGTGGCGTCGTCGGCCGCGGCGGGATAGGGGTGCTCGGGCGCGAGGCGGTAGTCCACCGAGACCACCACGCAGCCGGCGTCGTGGGCGAGCGCGCGGCACACCGGGTCGTGCGACTCGAGGCCGCCGAGCACGAAGCCGCCGCCGTGCAGGTACACCAGCGCGGGCGCGGGCCGCGGGACCCCGTGCGGGCGGTAGATGCGCACCCTCACCCGCTCGCTCACGCGCTCGTCGCGCACCTCCGCGAGCGGCGGCGGCGTAGGGGCGAAGACCACGGCGTCGAGGTCCATCCCGCGGCGGCGCTCGGCGAGCGGGAGCGTCGGGTCGGAGATGCCGCGCCCGAGGCGCTCGGCCATCGACAGCATGAACTGCAGCTGCTCATCGAGGACGCAGCCGTCGCGCTCGACGCTGCGCCCCCCGGAGAGCCGCACCAGCACCGGGCGCGGCAACTTCAGGAGGGCGCGCGCCGCGTGGGCCTGCGCGCGGAGGTGAAACGGCACATGGGGCATCCGCGGAGGGTGCCCGCGACCGGCCGCCGCCCGCAACCGCCGCGGGGCATCGCTCGGCGTCGTCGGACGCCGAGCGGGAGGGCGTCGGCGGGCGGCGCCGACGAAGCGGGCGCGCATCGACTGGCCCGCGGACATTTCCACGACCTCGCCACGCGAGCCCCGGCAGCGGATGTTCGGGATCCTCACGTACGGCGCCTGCGGCGTGGGCTCCTAGTACCGCGTCGCAAGAGTTCTGACGGGTTGAGCGAAGCGCCCGCCCAGGCCTTCGACCCCCGGCCTCGCCCTCCGAGGGGCGCGCCCGCCCACGCCCAAGCGATGCGCCTCCGTGCTCGTTGGGGGCACCGCCCCTGCGTGCCAATGATCAGTGAGACACCCCGGGTGGGGAGTTTACTGAACCAGGGCGCGCAGGAGACGGTCTCATGGACATGGTCACGAACAAGCCCGACGTCGCTCCGACGGAGGTCACGCCCA
>CAIOSS010001439.1 GCA_903860995.1 uncultured delta proteobacterium
GGTCCGCGCGCAGGTCGCGGAGCACTTCGGATACCTCGAGCTGCGCGGCAACGTCCCGGGCGCCGAGGTGCTGCTCGACGGACGCCTCGTGGGCACGATGCCCCTGCGCGAGCCGCTGAGGGTCGTGGGGGGCTCCGCGTCGCTGACGGTGCGCGCGCCGGGCTACCTGCCGCTCACGCGCGCGGCGCTGATCACCGCGGGGCAGCTCGTGCGAGAGAACCTGGAGCTGGTCCGTCAGCCCGAGGCGGCGACGCCCGCGACGGCGCCGATGGTCCCCAGCCCGTCGCCCCCGACAACGAGTGCCCCAAAGGGAACCTCGACGGGGGGCGCCCGCCCGCGAACGACGACCTCGCCGCGGCGACGCCGATCACCCTGACCGCGGCCGAGCTGGTGGTGGACGGAAGCACCGACGGCGCCACCTTCGACGGCCCGACGACGTGCCTGAACGGCGTGCCCAACGTCTGGTACGCCTTCACGCTCGCCCAGCCGGAGGTCGTGTACGTCGACACGGCCGGGTCGACCTACGACACGAAGACCTACCTGGTCGACGCCGCGGGCGCGGCGGTCCCGGGCGCCTGCGACGACGACGCGGGGTGCACCACGGGCGGCTTCACCAGCGGGCGCCAGTCCCGCTACGCCGTCGCCCTCGCCGCGGGCGCCTACACGATCGCGGTGTCGGGCTCCCGACCGACCGACCGGGGCGCGTTCACGCTGCGGGTGCAGCACCTCCCCGCGAGCTACGGGAGCTACTTCTACGAGACCCCCATCGCCGGAACGATGAACGTCCGCGACGTGCTCGTGGGCGTGTCGGCGCGCGCGCCGGCCTGCACCGTCGGCGCCTCGGGCGAGGACGTCCGCTGGTTCGTCTCCTGCGGCGGGGCGGCGAGCTCCCTCTTCAGCGTGTGCCAGGCCGACGGCGGCGCCTTCGTGCGCGCGAGCGGCCCGACCACCTACGACCCGGTGCTGTACGTGTACAGCGCCCTCACGGGCACGCAGGTGCAGTGCAACGACGACGGGGGCTCGGCCTACGACTGCCGAGGCACCGGCGGCGACTCGCTCCACTACGGATCGCGCATCAGCGCGTCGGTGCCCCGCGGGCTCAGCGCCCTCGTGGTCGACGAGCGCCCGCGCCGCAACGGGATGAATTACACGCTCCACTACGAGGTGCGTTGAGGGCATCTCGCGAAGGGGGCCATCGATCCCCCGACGAAGACGCTGCTTCGGGGCGCGGGACTGAAAGCCGGCTCGATGGCGCTGACCGAGCGTTCCCGGGGCGCCTGCCCGCGGGGATCCACGGCTTGACGATTCAAGCGTACGCTTGAATGCTCGGCCCGTGACGACCCCCCACCGGCTCTTCAAGGACCGCATCTACGAGCAGCTCGCCCGCGTCGGGAAGGCCCTCGCGGCGCCCCGGCGCGTCGAGCTGCTCGACCACCTGGGCCAGGGCCCGCGCACCGTCGAGGCGCTCGCCGAGCTCGCGGGCACCTCCGTGGCCAACGCCTCGCAGCACCTCCAGGTGCTCCGCGCGGCGCGCCTCGTGGAGGCCCGCAAGCGCGGCCCCTACGTCGAGTACCGCCTCGCCGCCGACGACGTGTCCCGCTTCTTCGTCGCGCTGCGCAGCCTCGCCGGGTCGCGCCTCGCGGAGGTCGAGCAGGTGACCCGCGCCTACTTCGCCGGGCGCGGGGGCGACGAGGCGGTCGGAGGCGACGAGCTCATCGGGCGGGTGCGGCGCGGAGAGGTCACCGTGCTCGACGTGCGCCCCGCCGAGGAGTTTCGCGCCGGGCACATCCCGCGGGCGGTCTCCATCCCGGTCGATGAGCTCAAGGCCCGGCTGAAGGAGCTGCCAAGAGACCGCGAGGTCGCCGCCTACTGCCGCGGGCCGTACTGCGTGATGGCCGTCGAGGCGGTCGAGCTGCTGCGCAAGAAAGGCTACACCGCGCATCGAATGGAGCAGGGCGTCCCCGACTGGCGCGCCCGCGGGTGGCGCGTGGCGACCGCCCGCGAGGCGGCGCGGTGAGCGACGTACGGCTCGGGCTCCGGCACAACCTCGCCCAGTTCTCCCTGCTGGTGGTGGTCAACGCCTTCGTCGGCGCGATGGTCGGCATGGAGCGCACCATTCTCCCGCCCATCGCGGAGCAGGAGTTCCACCTCGCGGCGAAGAGCGCGGTGCTCTCGTTCATCGTGGTGTTCGGCGTCACCAAGGCGCTCACCAACTACCTCGCCGGGCGCCTCTCCGACCGCTTCGGGCGCAAGCACGTGCTCGTGGGCGGCTGGCTCGTGGCGGCCCCGGTGCCCTTTCTCCTGATGTGGGCGCCGAGCTGGTCGTGGGTGCTCTTCGCCAACGCCCTCCTCGGGGTGAGCCAGGGCCTCACGTGGTCCACCACGGTCATCATGAAGATCGACCTCGCGGGGCCGCAGAAGCGCGGCCTCGCCATGGGGCTCAACGAGTTCGCGGGCTACTTCGCCGTCGCCGCGAGCGCCCTCGCCACCGGCCTCATCGCGGCGCGCTACGGCCTGCGCCCGGAGCCCTTCTACCTCGGGGTGGGCTTCGTCGCCGTGGGCCTCGCCCTCTCGGCCTTCGTGGTGCGGGAGACGAAGCACCACGTCGCTGCGGAGTCGAAGCTCCACGGCGCGCTTCCTCCAGGGGAGATTCCCACCCAGCGGGAGGTCTTCTGGCGCACCACCCTCACCGACAAGAACCTCTCCAGCGTCAGCCAGGCCGGCCTGGTCAACAACCTCAACGACGGGATGGCCTGGGGTCTCTTTCCCCTCTTCTTCTCGGCCGCGCACATGAGCCTCCGACAGATCGGCACGCTCGCCGCGATCTACCCGGCGACCTGGGGCGTCTCGCAGCTCGTCACCGGCGCCCTGTCCGACCGCGTCGGTCGGAAGTGGCTCATCGCCGCGGGCATGTGGGTGCAGTCCGTGGGCATCGTGCGGGTCGCCCTGGCGCGCGGCTTCTCGGGCTTCGCGGCGGGCGCGGCCCTGCTCGGGGTGGGCACCGCGATGGTCTACCCGACGCTGCTTGCCGCGATCGGAGACGTGGCCCATCCCTCGTGGCGCGCGTCGTCCGTGGGCGTGTACCGCCTCTGGCGCGACCTCGGCTACGCCATCGGCGCGCTGCTCGCGGGCGCGACCGCCGACGCCTTCGGGCTTCCCGCGGCGATGTGGCTCGTGGCCGCGCTCACCTTCGGCTCTGGCCTCATCGTCGCCGCGCGGATGCGCGAGACGCTCCAGCGACCCGCGCCGGTGAAGGCCACGGTCGCGCCGACGTGCATCGAGGCCGCGGCGCTGCGGCAGCGGACGGACGCGGTGGTCATCGACGTGCGCTCGCCCGAGGAGTTCGCGGCGGGTCATGTCGAGGGCGCGATCAACATTCCGGTGGACGCTCTCGCCCTGGGCGTCGGGGAGATTCCGAGGGACGCCTTCGTGGTCACTGCGTGCGGCAAGGGAGGCGGGCGCTCGGACCGCGCGGCGGAGCAGCTGCGGGCGATGGGCTTCACCTCGGTGCGCCCCCTCTGCGGCGGGACGCAAGCCTGGTTGCAACTGAACTCACAAGGAGCCTGAACACGACCCCGCCGAGCGCCGCCGACGGGCTCGCGATGGTCGTGACGGCCGCGGGGGTCGCGCTCCTCGCGCGGGAGCGCCACGGGCACGCCCACACGCACGACCCGTGCGCCTCGCCGGTGCGCGCGGGTCCGTCGAGGTGCGCGCTCCCCGATTCGTCGTCATCATGGGACCCGATGATCGAACCACCGACATTCATGGAGCCGGCGGCCGCGGCCGCGGTGCTCGTCCGCACGCTCACCCCCACGCCGAGAGGGACGACGGTGGCGGACGCGTCGGTGGCGAGCGGACTCCCGCTCCGGGACGCTGAGTCGGGCCTGACCTGGCTGACGAGCGAATTCCGGGGTCAGTATCGCGTCACCGAGGCGGGCGACCTGGTGCACGTCTTTCCGCACGGGTTCACGAAGCCCTGGGAGACGCGCGAACTCCTGGGGCGGATCATCACCCGGGCGGGCGCGGTCGTCGCTGGCTTCGGGCGCTTCGTGGTGCGCGCGTGGCTGCTCATCGCCATCGTGGCGTACGCGGCCGTCTTCGTCGCGATCGCGCTCGGCCTCGGGTCCGGACGCGACGACTCGAACGGGCGGAGCAGCGGCGACTCTCTCCTCGGGGGACTGCTCCGGATGGTGGCCGAGGCGTTCTACTGGACCTTTCATCCCTTCTCGCCGCTCGCGTACCACTACGGGGGATGGAGCGACCGGGCGACGGACCGGCGGCAGCGTGAGCCGGGCACGAAGGTCCCTTTCTACGAGAAGGTGAACCGCTTCGTGCTCGGTCCGACCGCGCCCGCGCGGGACCCGCACGCCGACCGCGCCCGCATCCTCGCGGAGGTGCGCGCGCTCGACGGCCGCGTCGCCCTGGCGGATGTGATGCGGGTGACGGGGCTCTCCCGCGAGGAGGCCGATCCGTTGATGGCGCGGCTGATGCTCGACCACGACGGCTCCGTCGAGGTGTCCGAGGGGGCGGGGATCTTCTATCGCTTCACGGCGCTACGGCGCACGGCCGGGGACACGAGCGCGAAGGCCGCGCGTCCGAGCGCCGCGTGGGAGACCCCCGAGACGCTCCGACCGCTCACCGGCAACGACGGCGCCACGAACGTCGGCATCGCGGCGCTCAACGGCTTCAACCTCGTCGCCGCGCTCGTCGCCATCGCGAACGACCTCACGCTCTCCAACCTCCCGCGGCTCTTCGACAAGCACCACCCCTACGTACCCGTCCCCGACGGGGTTCCGGTCGTGCTCGGGTTGATCCCGCTGGTGTTCTCGCTCGCGCTCTTCGCCATTCCTGTGGCGCGCGCGGTGGCCCGGACGCAGGCGAAGCGACGCGTCGGTGCGGAGAACGCACGGCTCGGCGTGCTGCGGGAGGTGATCACGCGCTCCTCCCGCGGCGAGGCGGTCCCCGAGGCGGCGATTCGCACGGCGGTGCGCGTCGCGACCGGCAGCGATCCATCGGACCGCGACCTCGCGCGGCGCGTCGCGGAGTTCGGCGGCGAGCCGACGGCCGACGAGGCTGGGGAGATACAGTACCGCTTCCCCGAACTCGAAGCGGACGCCGACGCGGCGCGCGACGACCGGGCAGGCGCGAACCCGGCCGAGGCGCAGCTCGGGAGCATCGCCTTCGACACGGCCCGGGAGCTCAGCTCCGGTCGCCGCTGAGCTCCCGCCGAGGCGCCCACGAAGTGCTGACCTCCCGGGTGCTCAGGCCTCCCGAGGATGCGGCACCCGCTCCCTTCGGACCGGCGTTGGCGCCACGAAGGAGGCCGCGCACGGGTACCAGGCCACCTCGCGCAGCTCGAAGTCCGCCACCATCACGACTGAGCCTCCCCCGATTCGGTGGACAGTTGGCTTATGGGGTAACGCCTCCCAGAGTGCTACGTAATTCGCACTCGACTGCATTGACATATCCATTAAACGAGTGGCGTCGTTCCACGTTGTAGAAGTCATCGATGTACTCGCCGATGGCCCGCTGGGCCTGCGCGCGGGTGGCGTAGTCGACCCGCTCGGTGAGCTCCGACTTGAGGGTGCTGAAGAAGCTCTCGGCCACCGTGTTGTCCCAGCAGTCGCCCTTGCGGCTCATGCTTGCCAGCA
>CAIOSS010001440.1 GCA_903860995.1 uncultured delta proteobacterium
AGGTGCGCCCGTCGCGGGCGTCGTCGTCGGCGTCCTTGAGGATGTTGACGAGTTGGAGGCCCTCGCCGAAGGAGCGGGCGTCGTCGCGGAGCGCGGCGCCGACGGGGTCGAGCGGGGGCGCGTCGTGGAGGAAGAGGTCGGTGAGCAGCTCGCCCACGATGCCCGCGACGACGTAGCAGTAGTCCCGGAGGTCGTGGAGGGTGTCGAGGCGGAGCGAGCCTCGCTGGTCGCTGCGACCGACGAAGCCGAGCATCCCTTCGGTGGTGCGCCGCGCGTGGCGTAGGACGATCGCCCGGGCATCGGGGCTCAGGCCACCGAGGGCGGCGAGCACCTCGGGCGTGGCGCCGAGGAGGTCGAGGTAGCCCGCGTGCTCGGAGGGGCGGCCCTCGACCCAGCGCAGCACGAGCCCGGCGACGCGGCCATGGGGGACGGCCGACGGGTCGTCGAGGAGCGCGAGGAGGTCGGTGAGCGCCTCGGCGCGGCGGGCGCGGGGCCAGGCGGCGGCGTCCTCGAAGGTGTCGGCGATGCGGAAGAGGAGATAGGCCAGGGTGACCGCGAGGCGGGTGGGCTCCGGGAGCCGGGGGATGGAGAGCGCGAAGGTCCGGCTCGTGCGCTCCAGCAGGCCCGCGAGGTCGATCATGGGCGGCAGGGGTCGTCCGGTTGGGCACCCGTTGTCAAGCGACGAGGTCGCGTAGCTTCGTTGCCCTTTCGAGGTCCGTGGGCATAGTGATCCGCAATGGACGCGCTTGGAGAGCTGATCGAACAGGTCACCCGATATCACCCCGAGGCCGACGTCGGGCTGCTGCGGCGAGCGTTCGAGTTCGGCGAGCGCCACCACGAGGGGCAGAAGCGAAAATCCGGGGAGGCCTATTTCACGCACCCCATCGCGGTGGCCAAGGTGATCACCGAGCTGCGCCTCGACTCCGCCTCGCTCTGCGCCGCGCTTCTTCACGACACGGTGGAGGACACCAAGGCCACCCTCGACGACGTGCAGAAGGAGTTCGGCGAGGAGGTGGCCTTCCTCGTCGACGGCGTCACCAAGCTGTCGAAGTTCAGCTTCTCCTCGAAGGAAGACGCCCAGGCGGAGAACTTCCGCAAGATGCTGCTCCACATGGCGAGCGACATCCGCGTGCTGCTCGTGAAGCTCGCCGACCGCCTCGACAACATGCGCACCCTCGAGCACATGAAGCCCGAGGCGCAGGAGCGCATCGCGCGCGAGACCCTCGACATCTACGCCCCGCTGGCCAACCGCCTGGGCATCGCGTGGATGAAGTCCGAGCTCGAAGACCTCGGCTTCAAGCACACCAACCCCGACGGGTACAAGCTCGTCTCGGGCAAGGTGACCGCCCTCGTGCAGCAGCGCGACGGGTACATCCACCGCACGCAGGCCTTGCTCTCCGAGCGCTTCGCCGAGGCCGGCTTCGCCACGGAGGTCACCGGGCGCGTGAAGCACCTGTACTCGATCTGGCGGAAGATGCAGCAGTCCAAGAGCGAGTTCGAGCAGGTGTGGGACGTCATCGCGTTTCGCGCCGTGGTGGAGTCGGCCGCGGACTGCTACGCGGTGCTCGGGGTGGTGCACTCGCTGTTCACGCCCATCCCGGGGCGCTTCAAGGACTACATCGCGCTGCCGAAGCCCAACGGGTACCAGTCGCTGCACACGACGGTGCTGGGCCCCGACCGCGAGCGCATGGAGGTGCAGCTGCGCACGCGCGACATGCACCGCATCGCCGAGCAGGGCATCGCGGCGCACTGGAAGTACAAAGAGCGCCCGAAAAACGTCGCGGGCCACGCCATCGACCACAAGGACGCGCAGCGCTTCCACTGGCTGCGCCAGCTGATGGAGTGGCAGCAGGAGCTCAAAGACCCGCAAGAGTTTCTCGAGAGCGTGAAGGTCGACCTCTTCCAGGACGAGGTCTACGTCTTCACGCCGCGCGGGGAGATCAAGGTGTTTCCGCGCTCGGCGACGCCGGTCGACTTCGCCTTCG
>CAIOSS010001441.1 GCA_903860995.1 uncultured delta proteobacterium
CCTCAGGTCGTCCGACGCGCTCTTCCCGATGGCCCGCAGGATCACGTTGGCGTTGCGCCCCACGAACTCCCGGTTGACGTGCCCGTCCGCCGTCAGGATCACCTTCTCCAGCGCGCGCACCTCCCCGGGGCTGAGCTCGTGCGTTCCGCTCTCCTTCAGGGCCTTCTTGAACTTGTCGGCCACCGACGCGACGACGATGATCTCCTTCTCGCACGTGCAGATCACGTTGTTGTCGAAGCTCGCCCCCGCGACGATTCCGCGCGCCGCGGCCTCGAGGTGGGCCGTCTCGTCGACCACCGCGGGGGGGTTGCCCGGCCCCGCGCTGATGGCCCGCTTGCCGGACCTCATCGCCTCGGTGACCACCGCGCCGCCGCCCGTCACCACCACGATGCGCACGCCCGGGTGCCGCATGAGGGCCTGCGCGCTCGCCACCGTGGGCTCGGCGATGCAGCACAGCAGGTCTTCCGGGCCGCCCGCCGCGACGATGGCGTCGGAGAGCAGCGAGACGTACCAGGCCGAGGTCTCCCGGGCGAGCGGGTGCGTGTTGAACACCACCGCGTTGCCGCCGGCCACCATCCCGATGCCGTTGTTGATGATCGTCTCGGTGGGGTTGGTGCACGGCGTGATGGCCGCGATGACCCCGTAGGGCGCCCGCTCGGTGATCATCAGCCCATCGTCGCCGCTGGCCGCGATGGGCTCCAGGATCTCCGGCCCCGGCGTCTTGGTGATGGCCGCGCGGTTCTTCATCCGCTTGTCTTCAATGCGCCCGAGGCTGGTCTCCTTCACCGCGCGCTGGCACATCTCCTCCAGCACCCCGAGGGCGGCCTGGCGCATCGAGCGCACCACCGCGCGCCGCGTCTCCATGGGCATCTGCTCGTAGCGCTCGTAGGCCCGCCGCGCCGCCGCGACGGCCGTGTCGACGTCGTCGAAGACCCCGCGGCGCTTCACGCGCACCGCCGGCGCGCCGCCCCCCGCGAGGGCCCTCTCGATCGCCCCCGGGGACGCCGTCACGCCCTGCTTGCGCAGGCGCTCGACCACCATCGCCACGATCTGGTCCACCGTCGGGTCGTTGCTCTTCATCGCAGCCGCGGACCGTAGCCCACCCCCGGAGGCCACCACAACCCTGCTCGGGCCCCCCTCCACCTCCCTTGCGACGGTGATACGGTCGCAGCCCTCGCCATGCGCCGCCTCTTCGCGCTCCTCCCCATCGCCCTCTCCCTCGCGGCGTGCCGCTCGCGCAGCCCGCGGCCCGCCCTCGGGGTCGTGGTGCCGCTCGTCCCGCAGTCCGACCGCGCGCCCGCCGCGGCCCCGCGCGACCGCCCCGACGCGTCCACCTTCGCGCTCATCACCGACCGCCCCGCCCCCGCCGGGGCCCTCGGGGTGACCTTCGGCCAGACCGTCGCGGAGGTCACCGCCCTGCACCGCGCGGCCAACATCCCGTGCCGCCCGTCGGGCGAGTACCTCTTCTGCGAGGGCGCGCTCGTCCCGACCCCGCTGCGCCTGCTGGTCACCTACGAGTTCTGCGGCGCGGCCCTGTGCTCCATCGCCGTCGACGGCACCCGCACCGAAGACGAAGACGTGCTGCTCCGCGAGTACGACCTCCTGCTGGAGTTCACCCGCGGCTCCCTCGGCGCCCCCATCTCCAGCGCCCGGCGCGTGGGCCCCGGCTGCAGCGGCCACCTCCCCCTCTGTCTCACCTCGCGACAGTCGCAGCTCAACGCCCGCTGGTCGTGGGCCCGCGGGCCGCAGGTCGAGCTCTCCGTCGACCAGCGCGAAGACGACGCCCTCCAGGCCCAGGCCGCCATCACCTGGCTGTCCGCCGACCGGGTGCACCGCCCCGCGCCCGACCCCGTGCGCGACGCCGCGGTCGACGCCCCCGCCGCCGCCGCAAGCCTGGACGCCGCCGCCCTCCCATGACGGGCCGCCGCGCCCGCGCGCTCGCCCTCGCCCTCGCCCTCGCCCCCGCGCCCGCCCTCGCCCAGCCCGACGCGCGCCTGCAATGGCGCACCCTGGAGACGCCCCATTTCCGCATTCATTTCTATCAAGACATGGAGAGCCTCGCCCGCCGCGTGGCGGTGATCTCCGAGCACGCCGTCGAGCGCCTCGCGGGGCCCCTCGGGTGGCGCCAGAGCCAGCCCACGCAGATCGTGCTGCGCGACAGCACCGACGACGCCAACGGCAGCGCCACGGCCGTGCCGCTCAACACCGTGCAGCTCTTCGTCACCGCGCCCGACGACCTCTCGGTGCTGGAGCAATACGACGACTGGCTGGAGAACCTCGTCACGCACGAGTACGCCCACATCCTCCATACCGATCAAATCACGGGCATCCCCGCGATCATCAACGCCATCATCGGCAAGCAGTGGGCGCCCAACCAGGTGCAGCCGCGCTTCATCCTCGAAGGCCTCGCGGTCTATCAAGAGAGCCTGCACACCCGCGGCGGACGGCTGCGCTCCGCCACCTGGGACGCGTACCTCCGCGCCGACGCCCTCGCCGGCACCTTCCAGACCCTCGACCAGCTCACCGTCGGCCCCAACCGCTGGCCGCACGGCAACCTCTGGTACCTCTACGGCTCATACCTCATGCGGTATGTCGTCGAGCGCTACGGCGCGCAGAGCCTCGCCGCGCTCAGCCGCGAGTACGGCTCGATGGCCGCTCCGTGGCAGCTGAACCGCGCGATTCGCCGGGTGACGGGCGCCACCTGGGAGGAGATCTATGAAGACTTCCAGCGCGACACGGTGGCCCGCTACACCCGACAACGCGACGCCCTCGCGGCGCGCGGCATCGAGGAGGGCGCCCGGCTCACGGCGCAGGGCGAGCATGTCCGCAATCCGCGATTCCTCCCCGATGGGACGCTGGTCTTCGAGAGCTCGGATGGGCAGTCGGCCCCGCGGCTGAGGGCCCTCGACGCGGCGATCGTCTCGGTGCCGCCTGGCGTCGTCGCGAGTCCCACGGAGCTCGACCGGGTCGCGGGCCCGTCGGGCTTCGCCCCGTGGGGCGACGACGCGCTGCTGGTCTCCGACGCCGACTACCACCGCCACCGGTACCTCTATCACGACCTCCGTCGCTGGAGCCTCGCGCGCGGCGACGACCACGCGCTCACGGTCACCGAGGACGAGCGGCTCACCGACGGCTGGCGCGCGCAGCAGCCCGACGTGCACCCCGACGGCGACCACGCGGTGTTTACGGTCAACCACCGCGGCACCACCCGGCTGTCGGAGATGTCCCTCACCGACCGGCGGCCGCGCGACCTCTTCGCGCCGCGCCCCTACGAGCAGGTCTTCGCGCCGCGCTACAGCCCCGACGGGCGCACCGTCGCGTTCTCGTTCTGGCGCCGCGGCGGCTACCGCGACCTCTGGACCTTCGACCGCACCACCCGCGCGCTCACCCAGCACACCCACGACCGCGCGCTCGACACGTCCCCATCGTACAGCCCCGACGGCCGCTGGCTCCTCTGGTCCTCCGACCGCACCGGCGTGGCCAACGTCTATGCGATGGAGGTCGCCACGGGGCGCGTGCGCCAGGTGACCAATTCCATCCTTGGTGCGTGGCAGCCCAACGTCAGCCCTGACGGCCGCAGCCTCGTGTACCTGGGATACTCCCACCGCGGGTACGACCTCTTCCGGCTGCCCTTCGACCCCGCCCGCTGGCGCGACCCCGAGGTCGTCACCCAGGACCCCTTCGGCCGCGATCAGCCGCGCGACCCGCACCCCGCCGAGGACTCCGCGCCGACCTTCCCCACCCGGCTCACGGCCTACGACCCGTGGCCCACGCTGCGGCCGCGCACCTGGTCGGCGGAGCTCACCACGGACGGCTTCGGCCCGCAGATCGCGGTGCGCTCGGAGTCCACGGACATCGTCGGGCGTCACGCGTGGAGCGCCCGCGTGGGCGTCGGCCTCGTGCGCGGCGACCCGTTGGTCGACCTCGGCTACGTCTACCGCGGCACGCGCCCGTCCGTGCGGCTGCGGCTGTACCGCAGCGTGGACGCGGGCGGCGGGTATCGCATCGGGCGGGTCAACCCCGCCTGGGCGGCGGAGCGCATCGGGGGCGAGTCCGAGGTGTCGCTGTCGTTCCCCGGGCGCTTCGACCAGCACGTCGTGTCGATGACCTACGACGCCCAGTGGGTGCGCGCCTTCGGGGGCCTGCCCGCGCTCGACCGCAACCTCGACCCGAGCACCCCGGGGCCGGTGTTTCCCTTCGAGGGCTGGCTCGCGGGGCTGCGCTTCTCCTGGACCTGGTCGAACGCCCAGCGCTTCGCCTACTCCATCACCAACCAGCAGGGCGTCACGGCCTACGCGACGGTGCGCGTGCTCGACGGGCTCATCGGCAGCAGCGTCGGCGGCATCGAGGCCTCCGCCGCCGTGGCGGGCTACGTCCCGATGCCCTGGGGCCACGACCGCCGGCGGCACATCCTCGCGCTGCACTTCGGCGCGGGCATCGGCACCAACGACCGCAATGAGCGCGGCGTCTTCGCCGTCGGCGGCTTCCCGAGCTTCTCCGCGCAGAACTGGCTCGACGCCTTCCGCTACGGCGTGCAGGCGGGCGGCGTCGCGCTGCGGGGCTATCCCCCCTTCGTGCGCGGCGGGAGCCAGTTTCAGCTGGCCAACGCGGAGTACCGCTTCCCCATCTGGCAGGCGCAGCGCGGGGTCTCCACGCTGCCGATCTTCCTGCAGCGCATCTCCGGGGACGTGTTCGTCGATGCGGGCAACGCGAGCTACGGGCGCTTCGACGCGAGCGCCCTGCTGGTGGGCGCCGGCGCCGAGCTCCTGGTCGACATCGTGGCGGGATACATCATCCCCTTCTCGGCGCGCATCGGGTTCGCGCGGGGCTTCATGGCCGAAGGGGACAACCAGGTGTACGGGCTCTTCAGCTCGCCGTTCTAAACCCCTTTAGCGGGTTTCAACCCTGCGGGGATGCGATCTCGAGGTTGCGGAACGCGAACACCGTGGCGCTCTCGCTCTCCGCGCTGCCGCCCTGCGCCTGGAGGGCGATGTGGCCGGCGCTGAAGGTGTCGTCGGTGACCGTGATGAGCCGCACGTCGTTGGCGTAGAGGATGATCTCCGCCCCGGTGGCCACGACGCGCAGGCGGTTCTCCTCGCCGACGCCGGCCTTGAGGGCCTCGTGGCGGGTCCAGTCGATGAGCGCGGTGCTGGTGTTGGCCACGCGGCGGGTGAGCCGGTAGTACCCCTCGCCGTCGATGAAGACGCGGTAGTTGTCCTTGTCGCTCTTCGCCCGGAAGCTGATGCCCGCATAGCTCTGGGTGGGCTCCTGCGCGCTGAGCAGGGCCACGGTGACGCTCACGGAGAAGTCCGCGAACTGCTGCTTCTCGAACCAGTAGGCCGCGACGGAGGTCTCGCCGCCGGGCAGGGTGACCACCAGGCCCGGCGCGTCGAAGCGCAGCGGCGGCGTGCGGGAGGTCGCCGCGAAGGACCACCCCGCGGGCTCGGCCTTGAAGGCCTCTTCCAGCACCGTGGGCCACGCGACCGCGTCGTTCGTCGCCCCGTTCTCCACCGAATCGCTCATGCGTCCCGCTTCCTTTCGCGTCGTCTGTCTGCGCCGGCGCCGTTGTCCCGGCGCCGTCGACCCGCGGGAGGATACCCCAACCCCGTCCCTCGTTGAAGCGCCCGAAGGAGCCCCGAAGAAATGTTGCCTGGAGCTCCGCGGGAACCCTCCGCGGGTCACCCCCCTCCTCCGGTGGGCGCCCGTGGATGGGCCGTCGGTCATCCGACAACGGAGAACCGGGACATTTCCGTGCACGGTGCCGCCATCCGCGGACGGTTGCCGGGTATCGCCATCATTCAAAAGCTGGTGGGTGCCCGGCAATGCACCTTGACTTGATTGTCCCTTGAGGGGAGTGTCCAGCGTTGAGAGGTGATCCCATGGCCGATATGCAAACCGACATCAATCGCATCCTCACTGACTTCACCGCGCAGCTCCTGAAGGTGTTCCGCGAGGCCGTGGTGACCAGCCTCGGCGGCGGCGCGCCGGCCAGCCGCTCGCTCCCTGCGGCCGCCCCGAAGCGCCGCGGTCGCCCCCCGAAGGCGGCCGCCCCCGCCGCGGCCGCCGCCCGGCGCAAGTCCAGCAAGCGTGGTCCGAAGAGCACCCCCAAGGAGGTTGAGGCGCTCCAGGCGCAGATCCTCGACGCCCTCAAGGGTGGCGCGAAGCTCTCCTCCTCCGATCTGGTCAAGACCTTGAAGGTCGACCCGGGCCCCTTCCAGTACGCCCTCGGCAAGCTGAAGAGCGGCCACCAGGTCTCGCAGATCGGCCATCGCCGCATGGCGAAGTACGCCCTCGGCGGCGCCACCAAGAAGGCCACCAAGAAGCCCGCCAAGAAGCCCGCCAAGGGCGAGTCCGGCGCCGACGCCCAGGGCTGATCGGCCCGGGCGTCACACCTCTCTCCCTCCGTCCGCAGACCTCACCCCCGCTGCCGCGCGCCCCTCTCCATGAATGGAGACGGGCTGCTCTGACCTGACAGTTCGTCGTGAAACGCAGCTGTTCGGTGAGCCCCTCTCCATTCATGGCTGTCCTCTGGTCTCATTTTCATCATATTTTCTCGGCATTCTTTGGGGTCTCGTCCTCGCCTCGGACCGGGGTTGGTCGCGTCCCGCGCCTGCACCCCGGGCAAGCGAGCGTGGGCGCCCCTCACGGGGCTTCCAGA
>CAIOSS010001442.1 GCA_903860995.1 uncultured delta proteobacterium
ACAGCCCCTCTCCATTCATGGAGAGGGGCGGCGCGGCAGCGCGGGGTGAGGTCACCTATGCCGTCACCGGCCGGGCCCGCTCCATCGGGGCGCCCGCCACGCGCTGGTTGCGCAGCTGCTGGCTCTGCCAGTACGACGGGAAGCACGGGCGGTCGATGTACCTCCCGTAGCCGCGCTCGGTGCGCAGCTGCCCGTCGGCCCACACCACGCGCCCGCGGCTCAGCGTGTACGCCGGGCCGCCCACGACCTCCATGCCTTCATAGATGTTGAAGTCGATGTTCTGGTGATGGGTCTTCGCGGAGATGGTGCGGGTGCGCTCCGGGTCCCACACCACCAGGTCGGCGTCGGCGCCCGGGAGCACCGCGCCCTTGCGCGGAAACACGTTGAAGATCTTCGCCGTGTTCGATGACGTCACCGCCACGAACTCGCTCGGGGTCAATCGACCGGTGCGCACGCCGTGGTGCCAGAGCACCGCCATGCGGTCCTCCACGCCGCCCGTCCCGTTGGGGATCTTCCGGAAGTCGTCGAGGCCCGCCTGCTTCTGCGGCGTGCAGAAGCAGCAGTGGTCCGTCGCCGTGGTCTGGAGCACGCCCGACTGGAGCGCCCGCCAGAGGGCCTCCTGGTGCTCCTTCGTCCGAAACGGCGGGCTCATCACGTAGTGGGCGGCGGCGTTCCAGTCGGGGTTGCGGTACACCGAGTCGTCGATGAGCAGGTGCTGCGCCAGCACCTCGCCGAACACCCGCTGCCCCTCCATGCGCGCCCGCGCGATGGACTCCAGCGCGTCGATGCACGAGGTGTGCACGAGGTAGAGCGGCACCCCCAGCACCTCCGCGATGCGGATGGCCCGGTTGGCGGCCTCGCCCTCCACCTCCGGCGGGCGCGACATCGGGTGGCCTTCGGGGCCGCGAAACCCCTTGTCGTACAGCTCCTTCTGGAGCCGGAACACCAGCTCGCCGTTCTCCGCGTGGACGGTGCACAGGGCGCCCAGCTCCCGGGCGCGGGTGAAGCTGTTCACCAGCACCTCGTCGTCCGCCATGATGGCGTTCTTGTACGCCATGAAGTGCTTGAAGCTGTTGACCCCGTGCTCCTTGCAGAGCGTCTCCATGTCGGCGTGAACGGTGTCGTCCCACCAGGTGATGGCCACGTGGAGGGAGTAGTCCGCGGCCGACTTCTCGGCCCAGCCCCGCCACTTCTTGTAGGCGTCGAGGATGCGCTCCTTCGGGCTCGGGATCACGAAGTCGATGATCATCGTGGTCCCGCCCGCCGCCGCCGCGCTGGTGCCGGAGAAGAAGTCCTCCGAGGCGACGGTGCCCATGAAGGGCAGCTCCATGTGCGTGTGCGGGTCGATGCCGCCGGGCATCACGTAGGCGCCGCCCGCGTCGATGACCAGCGCCCCGGACGGGATGTCCAGGTTGGGCCCGACGGAGTGCACGGTCTCGCCGTAGCAGAGCACGTCGGCGCGAAACTCGCCCTCGGCGGTCACCACGGTGCCGCCTCGAATCAACGTTGTGGTCATGGCTTCATTTTCCTTCCAACCATCACGGAGACCTCACCCCGCGCTGCCGCGCTGCCCCTCTCCATGAATGGAGAGGGGCGCGAGTTGATCGGGAGCACCCTCCACACCCGACAGC
>CAIOSS010001443.1 GCA_903860995.1 uncultured delta proteobacterium
CACGACGCTCTTCCGATCTGGTGGCAAAGGTGGCCGGGAGCCGGACGGCGCCGTACCGGGCGAGGTTCCTCGCGGGGGGGTGACGGGGGGCGTCGCGAGACCTCACCCCCCAACCCCCTCTCCATGTATGGAGAGGGGGAGCGAAAAGGCTACATTTCTCGCGATTTTGTTGCACTCCGCCCCCCCTCTCCATTTATGGAGAGGGGGCTGGGGGTGAGGTCACCTACCAAAGGCCAGCGGATCACCCGCGGCGGATGCGCGGGTCGAGCGCGGCGTACAGCAGGTCCGTCGCCAGGTTGCCCAATAGGATCCCCGTCGAGGCCAGGAGCACGGTGCCCATCATCACCGGGAGGTCCATGCCCGTGATGGCCTCGAAGGCGAGGCGCCCGAGGCCCGGCCACGCGAAGATCGCCTCCGTCACGATGGCCCCGGAGAACAGCGCCCCGAAGCTCAGGCCCAGCGAGGTGAGCACCGGCAGCAGCGCGTTGCGCAGCGCGTGCTTCACCACTACCGCGGCCGGGCTCAGCCCCTTCGCCCGCGCCGTGCGCACGTAGTCCGACTGGAGCACCTCGACCAGCTCGCCGCGCACCAGCCGCGCCTGCCACGCCGTGCCCAGCAGACCGATGGTCACCGCGGGCAGGATCCCGTGCCACACATGGCTGAGCGCCGTGGTGCCGTAGCCCCCGATCGGGAACCACCCCCACTGGTAGGCCACGATCAGCAGGAAGAGCTTGCCCGAGAGGAAGGTGGGCGTGGAGATGCCCACGAAGGTGGCGCCCAGCACCAGGGACTCGGTGCGCGTGCCGCGGCGCAGCGCGGCGATGGTGCCCGCGAGGATGCCGAAGAAGAGCTCGAAGGCGATGACCATCACGCCCAGCAGCAGCGTGCGCGGGAGGCGCACCGCGATGAGCGTCGCCACGGGCTGCCGGTAGCGGAAGCTGCGGCCCAGGTCCCCGCGGGCGAGGTTGCCCATGTAGCGCGCGTACTGCTCCACTGGGGGGCGGTCGAGGTGGTAGAAGCGGCGGATGTAGTCGCGGTCGCGCGCGCTGGCGTGGGGCCCGGCGATCATGGCCACCGGGTCGCCGACGCGCAGCGAGCCGAAGAAGGTCACCGTCGCGACGAACCAGAGCACCACCACGCTCCACCCGAGCCGCCGGAGGATGAAGCGGATCATCGGGCGCCCATCGGGGTGAAGGGCGTGGCGAAGGCCGCGAGGCCGCCGAGGGCCCGGCGGTGCGACTCGCGCCCGGCGACGTAGCGACGCAGCGGCAGGTCGAGCCAGGCCTCGCCGAGGTAGTCGGGCCAGACCGGGTGCGGCGCCCACCCGCGCACGTAGGGCTGCGTCACGAAGGTGTTGAGCGACGTGTACATGTACGCCCACGGGGCGTCGCGCAGGAGCATGTCCTCGGCCTGCTGGTAGAGCCCGATGCGGGCGGCGGCGTCGGGCTCGATCTTGGCCCGGTCGAGGGTGCGGTCGAGCGCGGGGTTGGAATAGAACGCGTAGTTCGAGCTCTGCTCGTCGTGGATGGCGCGGGAGTGGAAGTTGGGCTCGATGAAGTTCGACGGGTCGGGGTAGTCCATCTGCCAGCCGGTGAAGGCGAGCTGCACCGCGCGCCGGCGGCCGAGCGTGGCGTAGTAGATGCTGAACGCCGCGGGGCGCTGCCGTACGCGGATGCCGATGCGACGGAGGTCGGCCTGCACCAGGTCGCCGTAGATGGTCCCGGTCTCGCCCTCGCCGAGCCAGAGGGTGACCTCCTCGGGGAGGCCGTCGGGGTAGCCCGCGAGGGCCATCTCCCGGCGCGCGGCCGCGAGGTCGAAGCGCTGGTGCAGCGGGTTGCGCGCGCGGTACCCGGGCACCGTCGGGGGGTAGAGCGACCAGGCCGGCGTGATGCGGTAGTTGCGGGCCCGGGCGATGGCGTCGCGGTCGAGCGCGTAGGTCACCGCGCGGCGCACGTGCACGTTGTCGAAGGGCGGCATCTCGGTGTTCATCATGAACCCGCCGATGAGGGTGCCCGGCTGGCGCACCACGTAGGGGCGCCACGCGCGGTTGTTGAGCAGCCAGAGGTAGTCCGCGGTGCCCAGCGAGTAGTTGTGCGCGTAGTCGATCTCGCCCGCGAGGAAGCGCATGAACTGGAGGTGCCGCGCCACCGAGAGCTCGACCTCGATGCGGTCGAGGTAGATGCCCTGGGCGTTCCAGTAGCGGGGGTTGCGGCGCATCACGATGCGCGCGTTGGGCTCCCAGCGCTCCAGGGTGAAGGGCCCGGCCCCGACGGGCTCCTGGCCGAAGCGCTCGTCGCCGATGCGCTCGAGCACGTGCCGCGGCACCACGGACACGAAGCGCATCGCCATGATGTGCAGGAAGGTGCGGTCGGCGTCCGTGAGGCGGAGCACCACGGTGCGGGGGTCCGGGGTCTCGAGGCCCGCGAGGTGCGCGGCGCGGCCCTCGCGAAAGGCGTCGAAGCCCACGATGAGACGGTAGTTCTCGGCGCCCGGCGACGGGATGCGCCGGGGGTTGAGCATGCGCTCCCAGCTGTAGCGGAAGTCGTCGCTGGTGATGGCGGCGCCGTCGGAGAACGTGATGCCCGGACGGAGGTGGAAGGTGTACGTGCGCCCGTCGGCGGAGACCTCCCAGCGCTCGGCGAGGGCGGGCACGACCTCGGTGCTGCCGGGCGCGTAGTTGACCAGGCCCTCGTGCACGAGCCGCGTCGGCACCGCCGCGAGGGTGTCGCTGGCGCGCGCCGGGTCGACGGTGGTGAGGTCGGAGTCGAAGGCGAAGCGCAGGGTGCCGCCGCGGTGGGGGACGGCGCTGCCGGCGCCGCGGTGGCTGGGGTGGGGGTAGGGGTCGCGGCACGCGCCGGCGCCGAGGGAGACGAGCGCGGCGGCCAGGAGGGGGGAGGCCCGCACGGCCGTCAGCGCGGGACGTCCCGGGACTGCACCCAGAGCTGGTTGATGGCCCAGGTCTCCGCCGCCCGCAGCGACAGGAAGGAGACGCCCAGGCCGCTCGCGATGGCCCAGCGCACCACGCAGCGCACGGCCGTCGGCTCGGCCAGCAGGGGGAGGGTGAGCGTGACGGTGAGCTCGGTGCCGAAGGGCAGCGAGACCGCCGTCGTGTCGAGGAACATCCCGCCCAGCGAGAGGTCGAGCGTGCGGCACTCCACGCGCCGGCCCTCGACCTCGAAGGCCACCCGCAGCCTCGCCGGAAACCTTGTGTGAGCGCGCTTTTCGCTGTCCATCGTAGGGGACGGGCACTCTCTCACGCGGCGCCCGGCGGTGCCATCGGCTTTTCCCGCACTGTCACGGGGCCCCCGGTTGGTCGTACGCTCGGCGCACGATGCCCGCCGCCGCTGCACCGAAGCCTTGGGACGTCCCGCCCCTCATCGCGCTCGGGGCGCTGGCGCTCGCGGGGG
Organism: uncultured delta proteobacterium; assembly: GCA_903860995.1. Classification (GTDB taxonomy): domain Bacteria; phylum Myxococcota_A; class Polyangia; order Polyangiales; genus SCUS01. The sequence continues at coordinate 3,408 of CAIOSS010001443.1, forward strand.
TGATCGTTTTCCCGATGGCGCACCGCACGCCGCTGTACCCGACCTCGCTGCCGCCGCTCTCGGTCGACGGCGCCGGGCTCATCGCCGAGCAGCGCCGCGACCTCGCGCGCCCGCGGCCCCCCGCCACCGCCGAGGCCATCGCCTCCTGGAACGCCCTCACCCTCGCCCACGCCCGCCGTGACGGTCGCGCGAAGGCGCAGGCCCAGGCGCGCTTCGCGCAGACCCTCTTCGACGCCACGGACGGCGCGCCCGAGCGGGCCCTCGCCATCCGCGCCCTCGCGGCGCAGCAGTGGCTCGACGTGCTCGGCCGGCCCGGCGAGCCGGGGACGGTGCTCGCCGAGCGGCACGCCCTGGCGGGCCCGCGCGCCGACCCGACGATGACCGACGCCGAGCGCCTCGGGTGGTTCGCGCTGCGCTGGGAGCGCCTCGCGCTGCCGACGCCCGAGCGCGGCGAGGTCGAGCCGGTGACCGACACCCTGCTCCGGGTGTCGCCCGCCGTGCAGCGGGGCTTCGCGGCGTGGGTGATCAACTCGCGCTGCGCCGCCATCGTGGGCTTCGACGACCAGGACAACCCGCGCGCCTGCGCCTCGCTGCGCCGCCCGATGATCGCCTTCGCCGCGCACCTCGACCCGCGGTACCCCCGCGACGAGGCCCTCGCCGCGACGGACATGATGCTCGCCGTCGCGCTGCGCCACCCCTCCGCCGCCGCCCGCCGCGCGCGGGGCGACGGCGCGGGCGCCGCGGGCACCGACCTCGAAGAGGCCCAGGCCGCGCTGCACAACGCCCAGGACCGCTACGCCGCCCTCGCCCACGCCCGGCCCGACCGCCGCTGGCAGCGCCACAGCCTCGCCGCGCTGCGGGAGCTGTCGGAGTAGAAGCTCCGCCGTCGATCTCCCAGCCCGCTCGATGCATTTCCTTGATTCCATCCCGCGCGAAGGGGAGCACCATCGCCGTGTGAAGGGTGTGATCATCGGGGTTCCGCGGGAGACACTGCCGGGTGAGCGTCGCGTCGCGGTCACCCCGGAGTCGGTCAAGAAGCTCGTCGCGCGCGGCTTCGTCGTGCGCGTGCAGCGCGGCGCCGGGGCGCTCGCGGGCATCGACGACGAGGCCTACGGCGGCGCCGGGGCCGAGCTCGTCGACGACCCGTGGCCCGAGGCCGACGCGCTGCTCAAGGTGCGCCCGCCGACCCTCGACGAGGCCGCGCGCCTGAAGGAGGGCGCGGTGCTCGTGGCGCTGTTACAGCCCGAGCGCAACCCGGGTCTCACCGACGGCCTCAAGGCCCGCCGGGTGACGGCCCTCGCGCTGGAGCGGGTGCCGCGCATCACCCGCGCGCAGAAGATGGACGTGCTCTCCTCGATGGCCAACCTCGCGGGCTACCGCGCCGTGCTCGAGGCCGCGCACCATTTCCAGGGGCCCTTCAGCCCGCAGGTCACCGCCGCGGGGACCACTCCCCCCGCGCGCGTGCTGGTCATCGGCGCGGGCGTGGCGGGCCTCGCGGCCATCGCCGCGGCGCGGGCCCTCGGCGCCGCCGTGCGGGCCTTCGCCACCCGCGCGGCGGCGCGCGAGCAGGTGGAGAGCCTCGGGGCGCGCTTCATCGAGGTCGACCTCGCGGAGAACGGCGAGGGCAAGGGGGGGTACGCGCGGGTGATGAGCCCGGAGTTCATCGCCGCGGAGATGGCGCTGTTTCGCGCGCAGGCGAGGGAGGTCGACGTGGTGATCGCGACGGCGCTCGTGCCCGGCGCGAAGGCCCCGGTGCTGCTGCCGCGCGACGTGGTCGAGCAGCTCAGGCCGGGCTCGGTGATCGTGGACATGGCCGCCGAGCAGGGCGGCAACTGCGAGCTCTGCGCGCCCGGCGAGGTGGTGGAGCACCGCGGGGTGAAGATCCTCGGGTACACCGACCTCACGAGCCGCATGGCCGCGACCGCGAGCCGCTTCTTCGCCATGAACGTGTTCCACCTCCTGGGCGAGCTCGACGACGAGCTCGACGTGGACGTCGAGAGCGACGTGCTGCGGCCCGCGCTGCTGCTCTACCGCGGCGAAGAGCTCCCAGCCCCGGCGCCGAAGACCCCGGCCCCCTCGGCCGCGAAGGCGAAGACCCGCCCGCCGCCGCCGGACGCGAAGCCCCTGCAGCAGCACATCACCTCGCCGACGCGGCGCGCCTGGGGCTCCACCCTCGGCGGCTTCGGGGTCATCGCGGGGCTCTTCCTGCTGGGCCGCTTCGCGCCGCCGGACTTCCTCCGGCACTCCACGGTCTTCGTGCTGGCGTGCTTCGTCGGCTGGCAGGTGATCTGGTCGGTGCAGCCCTCGCTGCACACGCCCCTCATGGCCGTCACCAACGCCATCAGCGGGATCATCGTGGTGGGCGGGCTCCTCCAGGTGGGCCCCACGATGAACGCCGCGTCGGCGCTCGGGGTGATCGCGGTGTTCTTTGCGACGATCAACATCACCGGCGGCTTCCTGGTGACGCACCGGATGCTGAAGATGTTCCGCCGCGACGCGGCGCCGGCGAAGGGGGCACGCCGATGAGCGGCGAGGTGGTCATCGCGTACCTCGCCGCGGGGGTGCTCTTCATCCGCTCGCTGGGCGGCCTCTCCAAGCAGGAGACCGCGCAGGACGGCAACACCAACGGCGTGCTCGGCATGGCCCTCGCCATCGTCGTCGCCGCCATCTCCTGGACCACCCGCGACGGCATGATCGTGCGCGACGCCGCGGGCCGGCTGCTCACCGTGGCCTGGGGCTCGTCGGGCGCGCTGCTCGGCGCGGTGGCGGCGGCGAGCGTCATCGGCGCCGTGCTCGCGCGGCGCGTCGAGATGACCGGCATGCCCGAGCTCGTCGCGGTGCTGCACAGCTTCGTCGGGCTCGCGGCGGTGCTGGTGGGCGTGTCGTCGTACCTCGCGCCCAGTGACGTGCACGTCACCGCGCCCATCGAGCGCACGGTGCACCTGCTCGAGGTGTGCGTCGGCGCCGCGGTGGGCGCGATCACCCTCACGGGCTCGGTCGTCGCGTGGGCCAAGCTGCGCGGCACCCTCGACGGCAAGCCCCTGCTGCTGCCCGGCCGGCACGCCCTCAACGCCGCCGCGGCGCTCGCCATCGCCGGGCTCGCGGTGCCCTTCATCCAGGCCGCCGGGAGCGAGGGGCTGCCCTACCTGCTGGCGATCGTGGGGCTCGCGGCGCTGCTCGGCACGCACCTGGTGATGGCCATCGGCGGGGCCGACATGCCCGTGGTGGTCTCGCTGCTCAACAGCTACTCCGGGTGGGCCGCGGCGGCGGCGGGCTTCATGCTCGCCAACGACCTGCTCATCGTGACCGGCGCGCTCGTCGGGTCGAGCGGAACCATCCTCTCGATCATCATGTGCCGGGCCATGAACCGCTCGATCCTGAGCGTGGTGTTCGGCGGCTTCGGCACCGGCGACGCGGCGCCCGGCGGGGCGCGCGAGGTGACCGGCGAGGTGCAGGAGATGAAGGCCGACGAGGTCGGGCAGAAGCTCGTCGCGGCGCGCAGCGTGGTGGTGGTGCCGGGCTACGGCATGGCCGTGTCGCGCGCGCAGGGCGCCGTGAAGGAGCTCACGGAGGCGCTGCGCGAGCGCGGGGTGGACGTGCGCTTCGCCATCCACCCGGTGGCGGGCCGCCTGCCGGGGCACATGAACGTGCTGCTCGCGGAGGCCGGCGTGCCCTACGACATCGTGCACGAGATGGAGCACATCAACGCCGACTTCGCCCGCACCGACCTGGTGCTGGTGATCGGGGCCAACGACATCGTGAACCCCGGCGCGCTCGACGACCCCGGGTCGAGCATCTACGGGATGCCCGTGCTGGAGGTGTGGAAGTCGAGCCTCACGGTGGTGCTCAAGCGCGGCATGGCCGCGGGCTACGCCGGGGTGGAGAACCCGCTCTTCTCCCTGGACAACACCCGGATGCTCTTCGGCGACGCGCGTCGGAGCATCGAGTCCCTGGTGGCCGAGCTGCGCAAGGCCTCCGCGGGCTGAGCCCCTCTGCACGGCGGACCGGAAGGCCTTGACCCCCCTCCGGGCGCCTCGGGTTGACACCCCATCGCCCGGCGCGCTGTGCTGCGCCGCGTGAGATCGCCCATCCGTGCCGCGGTGCTCCTCGCGGCCCTCGGCGCGGGCTGCGAGCGTCGGCCCCCCAATCCCTCCGTCACCTGGGTCACGCTCGTCGCGCCGCTCGCGCCCGGCCGTGAGGTCACCCGCGGTTATGTGCTCGCCGCCCCCACGCGCGGCCACGAGCACGACGTGCTGTTTCGCGCGACCCGCGGGGCCGATGGGGCGAGGGTCGAGGTGCACGTGGTCGACCGCGCGCGCTGGCCCGCCGCCCGCCCCGCGGGGGCCTTCGGGGTCGACTGGGAGGTGGCGCGCACCACCGCCGCGCGCGACGACGCCGCGGCCGTCACCGAGGCCCTCACCCGCGCCATCGCCGCCCACCCCGGGGTGCCCGGTCCGGTCGACGCCATCCCCCTCGATGGGGGCCGCGCCGCGAACACCCCGCGGCCCCGCGCCCTCGACCTGCTCTCGCTCCTCGGAACATGGCGGCTGTGTCCCTGGTGGCTCGCCGCCCTCGCGCTCGCCGCCCTCGCGATGCGCGGGCGCGCGCGGCTCCACCGCACCGACGCGGGGCTCTTCGCGGCGGCCCTCGTCGCGCGGGCGGCGCTCGGCGCGTGGCGGCCCTTCCACGTCAACGGCCAGGGCCCGCTCTGGATCACCGGCGCCCTCCACCCCGAAGAACTCCGATCGTATGGTCCCGGCTGGAGCGAGCTCCACGGGTGGCTCCCGCGGGTGATGGCGCCCGACGCGGCGGTGTTCGCCACGCAGGTCGCGCTCGGCGCCGCGCTCGCCCCGCTGGCCGCCATCGTGGCCCGCCAGGTGGGCCTCTCGCCCGGCCACGCCTTCCTCGCGGGCGCCCTGCTCGCCGCCGACCCGGTGCTCATCCGCATCGGCGCCACCGAGTCATACGTGGTCCCCATCCTGGCGCTGGCCGCGGGCGGCGTCGCGGCCCTGCTCGCGGCGGGGGGTGTCACCCACGACCGACGGCGCTCGGCGGCCCTCTGGCTCGCGGGCGCGCTGTTGGCGGCGCAGTGCGCGCGGGTCCACCCCCTCGGCTGGATGGCGGTGGCGCTGGCGCCGCTCGTGGTGGCCGCGGGGGCGGGGCTGCGGGCGGGGGCGTACGCGGCGGCGGCCATCGGCGGGGCGGTGGCGCTCACCAGCGGCTGCGTGCTGGCCGACGTGCTGACGAGCGTGGCCCATGGCGCGGTGATGCAGCCGACGTGGCTGACGCGCCCCGCGTGGATCTGGCTGGCGCTGCTCGCGGCGGCGGTGGCCCACCCGCGGGCGAGGCGGCTGGCGCCCGCGGCGGCCTGCGCGGGGGCGCTGGCCTCGGTGATCGCGGAGACCTACGGGCAGAGCGATATCTGGCGCCTGGCGGCGGTGCACACGGTGGCGCTGCCGGGCGCGCTGGCGGTCGCGGCGATGGCGCCCGCGGCGGTGACGGCGCCG
>CAIOSS010001444.1 GCA_903860995.1 uncultured delta proteobacterium
CGAGGGCGATGTCGAGGAAGCGCTCGAAGTCCCGGCCCACCTGCACGAGTCCGCCGAGTGATCCACTCGCCCCGGGAGCCGCGGTGTAGAGCAGCACGCCGGAGCCCGCCGCACCCGCGTACACGCGCTCGCGAATCGCGCTCGCGGGGTAGCCGCACTCGAGCGACACAGCCGTGATGAGTAGGTGCGCGAGCGAGTGCATCAGCACGTACCGCGGGCGGGCGAACTCATCGCGCGCGTCCGCCCGATCGGAGCGCTGCTGCTTCCAGCGATTGAATCCCGTGAGGAACTGCCGCCCGCGAGCCTCCGCGCGGGTGCTCTCCCACTGCGCGAGCTCGGACTCCTTGAGGGAGAAGAAGACGCCCTCGCCGCGGTTCTCGATCGCCGGGAGCCACGTGAGCGGCTGGTCGATGCGCGCGGTGCCGACGCCGAGGTCGAGTTCGCCGTCGACGTCGGTCATCTTCGGCTCGAAGCGCGTGAACCCCGCGAGCGCCCGCACCTCCGTGAGGCGATGCACGAGCACCACCTTGTCGACCTTTGCCATCGGAGAGTGGGCGCGCGTCGTCCGTGGCTTCGCCGTGCGTGCGTAGAAGCTCCCCGTAGGGTCGTCCTTCGCGAGCTCCGGGGGGCAGTCGAGGAGCACCTCCACCTCGGCGTCCTTGAGCTTCTTCCCCGCCGGTTGAGCGCCGCTTCGACGACGCTCGATCTCCGCGAACACCTCCGCATCCGGGAACCCATGGAGCCCTTCGGCAACGTCGTCCTGCTCGTCGCGGTAGAGCGCCACGCTCGAGACCTTCTTCGCGCCCTTGAGCTTCTCCCAGAGGCGCCCCACGGCGTCGCGCAGACGCGCCGACTTCTCGGGCACGTGGATCACGCTCACCACCTGCGGGAAGTACGCGTGGCTCGCCGAGCGCAGGAGCAGCTTCATCGGCTCGCCGGGGCAGCTCTCGCGGGCGACGTCGCCCAGCCACGGGCGCTTGCCCTCGCACCACCCGAGCGGAGGGTTGTCGTACGACCGCTCGGCGGCCACCGACATGCGCAGGCTGGCAGTGCAGTCGCAGGTCACCCGCACGTCGGCGAGGTCGCCCGAGGTGCCCGCCTCGTCGATCCAGTACATCGGGCGGGCCTTCCCGCACTTCTCATCCTTGCCGTGAACGAGCTCCTTCCAGTCGAGGTCGTCGATGTGGCCGAAACGGCACGCCCGCACGAAGCGGATCGGCTGCACGGGGCTCGGTCGTGTCTTGCCCTTGCCCGCGCAACGGTGACCGCCCGAGTCGAGGTCGCTCGAATGCAGAAGCCGACGCGGGCGAACGCCATCGCGACGCGGCTCGCGCCCGTAGTCGGTCCAGCAGTTCTCGTTCTGGCAGGTGAACCACTCGGGAAACTCGAAGGCCTTGATCCACCGCCGGTTGGGGTCTTCGCGGTCTTGCGAGGCCGCCGGAGGACCGTGGAGCTTCACCTCACCGAAGCCCTCCTGGCGCGCGAGCATCGACACGAGGCGGTCCTCGTAGATGGCTTCGCCCTTCGCCCACCACGAGAGACCCGCCACCACCACCGCGTGATCGACCAGATCGACGAGCGCGCCGGGGCCGAAGGTCCCCACCAGCTGGCTCTGTCGAATCTCCCCGTCCGCTTTCCGTCCGAACGGAACCCCGGCCTTCCAACGCTCGTTGCGGCTCACTGCCCCTCCTCCTCGTTGGCTACCACGGCACCAGCGCCCTTGCGGGTCATCACCATCAGGTCCGTCGAGGCCTCGACGTCACGCATCGAGCGCGAGGCTACGAACCGTCGCTCGTAGCGGTTCGCTTCCGCGAGGTCCTCGTCGAGCGGCATGTGCAGGAGCGGGCGCCCACCGCTCCCGTCCTCGTACTTCTGGTACGCGAGGCCCTTGGATCCCGGGTCGTCGTCGATAACATGCGCCCACGCGTCGAAGAGGGCCGCGACCCTCGCGCGCAGCCCCTGCGAGAGTTCTTCGGGCGACTCATCTGCAGGAGCTCCCGCGCGGTGCGCCTCCGCGCGACGCACCAGCGTCTCGGCCACGTACTCGGTGACGCGCTCCTTCACGGACGCGAGCGCCGAGGCGCCGTCCCCCGCGGTGAGCTCGGGCTCGGACAGTCGCGCGAGTGCCACGGCCACCGCAGGCGGACCCCGGTCGATCGCGCGCGGCGAGAACGGCGTCACGCTCGTCGCCTCGACCGCCCGATAGAACGACTGGTGGAACGCTTCGAAGTGCTCCAGGTGCGAGCGGTCGCGCGGACGGTGGGCGTTGAGCAGCGTCACCACGAGGCCTGGCCGATCGGCGGCGCGCCCCACGCGGCTCGATGCCTGGATGTACTCCGCCGCCGTCTTCGGCTGGCCGCACACGACCATCAACCCCAGGCGCTCGATGTCGAGGCCCACGGAGATCATGTTGCTCGCCAGCGCGACATCGACCGGCGGGCGCTGCTTTCGGGCGCTGGTCCCCTTCGCGGCGGCGCCCTTCGGCGGCGCGAGGGGCTTCGCGCCGAACGGCACCTCGAGGCGCTCCTTGGCGATCTTGATGTGCTCGGTGCTCTCGCGGCTCGTGAGCTCGACGCAGTCGTACGCGATGGCGCGCGCGGCGAGCTCCTCGTCGCCCGATCGACCCCCGGCGCGGCGTCGGCGGTCGGCGCGACCCACCTTGCTGCGCACCTCGTCCTCGACGATGCGCCGGGCGCCGCCGAGCTCGCGCAGGCTGTTGAAGTAGCCCACGAGCGTCATGTACGGGTCGCTCGAGGCGACGTCCGTTTCGTGCGCCCGTTGCGCGGCGCCGAGCAGCGCGACGTACGACCGCAGGAGCAGCACCTTCATGCTGCGCCCCGGCGCGGCGATGCCGACGTACGTGCGCGGGTGCCCGAGCTTCGTCTGCTTGAGCGGCAGCGTCTCCGCGAAGAACGACGTCGCGCGGTTGGGACCCGGCGGTGGAAACACCCGCACGTCGCTCCGCGCGAAGAGGGCGCGCACCTGGGCCTGCGCGTTGCGCACGGTCGCGGTCGACGCGACGATCTTCGGGCGCACGACCTTCCCGTCGATGGTGCGCGTCGAGAGGGCGTCGATGGCGGTCTCGTAGAGGCCCACCATCGTCCCGAGCGGGCCGCTGATGAGGTGCAGCTCGTCCTGGATGATCAGGTCGGGCGGCAGCAGCGGCGTCGCGAGCGGGGTCGCGCCGTCGAGCGAGTCCGCGGGACCGGAGAAGCCATCGGACAGCCGATGCGTGACGTTGCGACCGAGCAGGAGCCCGGTGCGGCCGACCCACGGGAGAGCCGCGAACTTGTCCACCGTCGCGATGAGGAAGCACGGCAGCTCGCGGTAGACCTCCTCGTCGACGGTGATGATCGGGAGCCCTTCGGGCCACTGCCGCGACCATCGGAACTCGCACGCCGCCGCATGGCAGCGCACCCGCATCTGGCGCGGCGCCGAGAGGTTGGGCGCGAGGTGGAAGGTGTCCTGCCCGAAGGGCTCGCTGCACCACGGGCACTTGTCGAGCGGAAGGGGGCTCGGGTGGCTGTCGGGCGCCCGGTTGTACGCGATCACGCGCTCGCGGGCGGTGCTGTCGTCGTGGTCCTTGTCGGTGCCGAAGCGGAGCGGCGAGACGGCCTTGCCGACCCATAGTCCGATGGAGAAACGATGCGGTCCGAGGAGCGTCTCGTTCTCGCGCCGCTGGAGCTCGAGCGCGCACACGAGCGTCGCCGCGCGCCCGAGCTGGTCGAGCGTGAGCAGGCGCAGCGTGTAGCGCATGAGCACCGTCACGCCCGCCGAGGAGATCCCGGGGTTGCGCAGCCGACGGAGCACCAGCGTGAAGGCCGCGAGCCCGAGGTACGCCTCGGTCTTGCCACCGCCGGTCGGGAAGAAGATGAGGTCCACCACGTCGCGCTCGGCGTGGGTCGGGAGCGCCTGCGCGGCGACGTTCATCAGCACGAACGCCAACTGGAACGGGCGCCAGGTCGGCACCTTCCCTTCGCCGCCCTTGTCCTTCGCGAGGTAGCGATGCGGACTGCGCTGGCGCGCGGCGTCGGCCATCGCGCGGTTGGCGCGGCGGAAGGCGTCGAACACCTGCGGGTCGTCGGCGTGGGCGAGGCCCGCTTCGATGCGGTCGCAGGCGCGCGAAGCCTCCTTGAGGAGGAAGCGCGAGAGGTCCTCACGGGCGGGCGTGTCGAGCACCGTCTGGCCCTGCTGGATGATCCAGGCGCGGTACTGAGCGACCATCGGCGCGACGGCAGCACGAAGCGCGGCGGGGCTCTCCATCGCCGCGAGCGCGTCCATCCCCAGCTCGCAGCCCGGAACCTCCGACGGGATCACGCGCTCGACCTGCGCGGATGGCGTCCAGGTGGTGCGCACGTCGTCGCAGAACACGTCTGCGCCAAAGCCCTGCACCGTCGCCCGCACGGAGACGCCGTGGCCCACCGCGTACTCGAAGGCGTCGCGGTACTGCAGGTCGCCCATGCGCTCGTCGAGGACGTCGTCGAGGTGGGCGCCGCGCACGTTGGGCCTCGGCACGAAGCCCTCGCTGCAATGCACGGCGAGCTCGGCCTGGAAGATCACGGCGCGGTCCTGGTCGGGACCGGCCTCGATCGGCGGGCGCTGGTTCACGAGGAACACCGTGATGACGCTCGTCCCCGCGGGGACCTGCGCGCGCTGGTCTTCGCGCAGCGGGCGCATCACGCCACGCACCACCACACCGCCCGATCCCGCGAGCAC
>CAIOSS010001445.1 GCA_903860995.1 uncultured delta proteobacterium
GATCGCGCTACGACACGTCGCCACGGCGCTCCCCAGGTTTCTCGACCATCTCGGCCGATCCATGGAGCACGTCCGAAGACGAAGAATCGACACGTTCCGGGAAACGATCGACACCTATGCGGAATATGCGAGCAGTTAGCCGCTTAACGCCTATGGGTGCGTGACCTCACCCCCAGCCCCCTCTCCATGAATGGAGAGGGGGTCGGAGTGGGACGAATTCCCTTGAATCATCGCTCTTTGCTCCCCCTCTCCATTCATGGAGAGGGGGCTGGGGGGTGAGGTCGCCGAACGCGTACCAATCCCACTCGACTACCGCTCTAACCCTGCGCGATCTGATCGCCTCGCACCCACGACGCCGGCGTGCCGTCGTCCCACTGCACCATGAACATCCCGTTGGCGGCCTGCACCACGGTCACCCCGTAGTACTGCCCGTCGGTCCATTGCGCGAGGCAGTGCTGCCCCGGAGCGAACCCGCCGCCCATCCCCTTGGCGTAGGGATCACCACCGCCCTTCGCATAGGGATCACCCTTGGCGTAGGGATCACCACCGCCCTTCGCATAGGGATCACCCTTGCCGTAGGGGTCGCCGCCCTTCGCGTAGGGGTCGCCCTTCGCATAGGGGTCACCCCCGCCGTAGCCCATCTGCTGGCCGCCCATCGGCATCATGCCCGGGGCCCCCATGGGCATCATTCCCTGTCCCATGAAGGGCGCGCCGCTCACGTGGATGTCCATCCCGGCGCCCGGGTCGACCTCGCCGTCGATGTCGGCGTTGGCGACCACCCGGTACGAGACCGCGTTCTGCGTCGTCGAGAACAACCCCCCCGGCAGCATCGCCTGGAAGGGCATCGTGTATCGCTGCCCGGGCTGCGTCTGGAAGGCGCCCGCCACCTGAAGCGGACCCACCACGTCCTGCGAGCGCTGCTGCACCCCGTTGGGGCCCTTCTCCTGCGTGGTGCAGGTCACCTTCACCGTCACGTGGGTGATCTGCTGCGCCCGCTTCCCGGCCTGGAAGACCACCGTCCCCTGGAGCCCGCCGCCCGCCTGGGCCTGCGCGAACTGCATCTCGATCGACAGGTCCCCACCCCCCACTCCGAACGCATCGAACAATCCCATGGCGCTTCTCCCGCGTCGCATCGCAACTCGCGACTCGCGACCCGCGCCACGCTACCGCTCCGCCCCGACGCCTGGAAGTCCCTTCCGCTACCGCCCCGCGAGCGCCAGCAGCCGGCGGATCTCGTCCTCCGGCAGCGGCGTCGCCGAGCCCGCCGAGCGCGCCGCGATGGTGATCTTCGCCGTGTGCTCGATGATCTCCGTGCGCAGCACCCCCGTCATCGGGTCGTCGCACATCACCACGCTGCCGTGCCGCGCCAGCATGAAGGCCTCGCACCCGGCGGCCACCACCGCCGCCACCGCGTCGGGCACGTCCGACGTCGTCGGCGACGCGTACGGCACCGTCGGCACCCGCCCCATCGCAAACAAGATCTCCGGCACCACCGGCGGGTCGAGCCCCCAGCCCGCCACCGTGAGCCCCACCGCGCTCGGCGGGTGCGCGTGCACCACGCACGCGAGACCCGGCCGCTGCGCGTACAGCGCGAGGTGCAGCTTCAGCTCCGTCGAGGCCCTCCCCCCGCGGATGACCCGCCCGTCGAGGTCGAGCAGCACCAGGTCGCCCTCGCGCAGCGCGCCCTTGTGCACCCCCGACGGCGTGCACAGCAGCCGCCCGTCGCCCACCCGCGCCGAGAGGTTGCCGTCTGTCGGGCCGATGAGCCCGCGCTCGTACAGCACCCGCCCGGCGTCGCAGAGCGCCTTGCGCAGCGAGGGTTCGGTGACGGGGGCGCGCATCGCGCGGGCACCTCTACCACAAGGCCCGCTGGCCCCGCGATTGCGTCCGACGAAGTCCCATGCAGCCTGGAACCGGATGGGACGAGGCGCACATCGCAAGCGAGGTCGTCGCCCGGAAGGTCGAGCGCATCCTCCGGGACGCGAGCGTCGACGGAGGGCGCGGCCTCGGCGCCGTCATCAACGAGACCCTCTACCACGAGCGCGTGCGCCTCCAGGGAGCGCCCGACGACGAACGGACGCGCGCCGACGGCGCATTCCATGCGCGGGTGCGCCGCGACCTCCCCCACGCCACGCCCGCGCGCCAGCGGGCCCTCGTGCGGGAGATCGTCGCGCGCTACGTCGGCGAGATCACCGGGCACTTCGACCCTCGGGTGTACCGCTTCGCCACGCGCGTGCTGCCGTACGCCCTCTCCGGCCTGATGCAGGGCTTCTCCCCGTCGGCCCTGCTGGGCGAGCTGCGCGGCGCGAGCCACCTCGACGAGCACCTGCTGCTCGAGGGCGAGGTGGAGGGCCTCCAGGGGGTCGCCGCCCTCGGCACGGTCATCCTGGCGCCGACGCACTCGTCCAACCTCGACTCGCTGCTCATCGGGTACGCCATCTACCGGATGAAGCTCCCGCCCTTGCTCTACGGCGCGGGGCTCAACCTCTTCTCCAACCCCCTCACCAGCTTCTTCATGCACAACCTCGGGGCGTACACGGTCGACCGCCGCAAGGCCGATCCCCTCTACCGCGAGACCCTGAAGGAGTACGCGACGGTGGCCCTGGAGGGCGGGCGCCACAACCTCTTCTTCCCCGGCGGCACGCGCAGCCGCTCGGGGGAGATCGAGTCGCGGGCCAAGCTCGGGCTCCTGGGCGCCGGGCTCGCCGCGTACCGCCACAGCCTGCTCCGGGGGAGCGCCGCGCGGGTCTTCGTCGTGCCGTGCACCATCTCGTACCCGCTGGTGCTCGAGGCCGCCTCGCTGGTGCGCAGCTTCCTCCAGGAGACCGGCAGGTCCGCGTACGTGGTGGTGGAGGACGAGTCCAGCCGGGCGCAGCGCTGGGTGGACTTCCTCCGCGGCATCGCGGCGCTCGACCTGCGGGTGCACGTGCGCATCGGCCGCGCGCTCGACCCCTTCGGCGACGAGGTCGACGCGCAGGGCGGCTCGCTCGACCCCCGCGGTCGCCCCATCGACCCGCGGCGCTACCTCCTCCGCGACGGCGCCGTGACCGAAGACCCCGCCCGTGACGCGGAGTACACCCGCGCGCTCGGCCGGCGCCTCGTCGAGTCCTGGCGGCGGGACAGCGTCGCCCTGCCCACGAGCGCGCTGGCCTTCGCGCTGATGGACGTTCTGCGCCGCGACCTCGCCCAGCCCGACCTGTATCGCCTGCTGCGCGCCATCGGCGCCGACACGCCGGTCGACACGGCGCGCGTCGAGGCCGCGGTCGACCGGCTGCTGGCCGAGCTCCAGGCGCTGGAGCGCGCGGGCGGCATCCAGTTGGGCGACGGCCTGCGGGCGACCGACGGTCGCGACGTGGTGGACCGCGGGCTGCGCGGCCTCGGCGCCTACCACGCGACCCCGGTGGTCGAGCGGCGGGGCGCGCAGCTCGTGGTGCTCGACGCCGACCTGCTGTTCTTCTACCGCAACCGGCTGGAGGGCTACGGCCTGCTCGGCGCGCCGCGGCTCTGCCCCGCCGCGGGGCCGCGATGATCGCCGTCCTCGGGGCCGGCAACTGGGGCACCACCCTCGCGGACCTCATCGCGTCCAACGGCCACGCCGTGCGGCTGTGGACGCGCGCCCCCGCGCAGCGCGACGAGGTCAACGCGCGCCGCACCAACGAGGCCGCGGTGCCGGGGCTGCGCATCGCCGAGGGGGTGAGCGCGACGAGCGACCTGGGCGAGGCCGTGCGCGGCGCCGAGCTGGTGGTGATGGTGATCCCCTCACGGGGCTTCCGGGAGGTGTCGTCGGCGCTGGGCGAGGTGCTCGCCCCCGAGCAGGCGGTGCTGCACGCCACCAAGGGGCTCGAGCGGGAGAGCAACGCCCGGATGTCGGAGGTGCTGCTCGCGGAGACCTGCGCCCGGCAGATCGGGGTGCTGTCGGGCCCCAACCTCGCGGCGGAGATCGCCCGGCGCAAGCCCGCGGGCACGGTGGTCGCGTCGCGCTTCCCCCACGTCATCGAGCTGGCCCGCCGGGCCTTGTCGTGCCCGCGGATGATGGTCTTCGCGGGCGACGACGTGCTGGGCGTCGAGCTGGCCGGCGCGCTCAAGAACGTCGTGGCCATCGCGGCCGGCGCGGCCACGGAGATGGACATCGGCGAGAACGCCAAGGCGCTCCTGGTCACCCGCGGGCTCGCGGAGGTCACCCGGCTGGCCGTGACGATGGGCGCCAACCCCCTCACCCTGGCCGGCCTGGCGGGCATCGGCGACCTGATGGTGACCTGCGCCAGCCCCCGGTCGCGCAACCACCGGGTGGGCGCGGCCCTGGCGCGCGGCGAGCGGCTGCCCGACATCCTCGCGGGCCTCGGCATGGTGGCCGAGGGGGTGTACGCCGCCGTGGCCGCCCGCGACCTCGCGCGGGCCCACCGGGTCGAGGCGCCGCTGCTCGACGGGGTCTACCGGGTGCTCTACGAGGGCACCGGGTGCGAGCAGGCGCTGCGCGAGCTCATGACCCTCCCGGCGGGCCGCGACGTGGCGCGCTTCCAGTCGGCGTCGTAGGGGCTCCCCTCCGGACCGTCGTCGGCGTTGCGCGGTCGCGAGGCGGTCGCCTATGGTGTGCGCCCCGTAGCGGCCCATGGCGAGGCCCGACGCGAAAGGTACGATCGGTGATGGCGCGCGAAGACAGCGTACGGTTTCCAGGGCGCACCCTGTTTCTCACCGAAGACCCCGCGCTGCTCACGCAGCAGCTCGCGGGGGCCGAGCTCGCGTGGGACCCCGAGCGCCCGCTCATCGACAACATCTCCACCGACGAGATCACCCCCGGGTGGGTCTGCTACTACTACGACGAGACGCTCGCGGAGTACTGCCTGGTGGGGCTGCGCGGCAACACGGTGCAGCGCAACGACGTGAAGTCCGGGGGCTTCTCGGTGATCGTGTCGGGGCGCTCGAAGGGCTGCGGCAGCTCGCGCGAGACGGCGCCGTACTCCGAGCTGAAGTCCGGGGTGCAGCTCGTCATCGCGCGCAACATCGAGAAGATCTACTCGCAGAACGCGCAGAACATCGGGCTGCTCACGAGCACCGACTTCGGGCTGGTGGAGCGCATCGCGCGCGGCGAGGCCATCCCCCTGGAGGAGTTCACCCGCGGGCTCGACCCCATCTCCGCGGACATCGTCCGGGGCGGCGGGCTCTTCGGGTACTCCAAGCTCCGCATGGCGGGCGAGCGCACCCCGCCGGCCATCACCACCGCGCCGCGCCCGATGACGCTGACCGAGAAGATCCTCGCCGCGCACGCCGTGGTCGACCTGAAGAACGACCGCGTCGGGGTGCCCGCCCTCGCGCCCGGCGACGCGCTCTTCGTCCGCGCCGACGTGCGCTTCTCGCACGAGTACGTCACGCCGATGGCCGACGCGCTCTTCCGCGGCGCCTTCGGCGACGGCGCGCGGGTCACCGATCCGGCGAGCGTGTACACCTTCCGCGACCACCTCACCTTCCTCGACGACGTGATGAGCGAGGCCCACAAGAAGATGGGCCTGCGCGAGGTCGCCCACCGCCTCGCCGTGGTGCAGGAGGACTTCTCGAAGTCGCAGGGCGTGAAGCACTACGGCGAGGTGCTCAACAAGGTCGGCCGCGGGTCGCAGGCCATCTGCCACAACGCCGTCATCGAGGACATCGCGCTGCCCGGCCAGGTGGTGACGGGCACCGACTCGCACACCTGCATGGCGGGCGCGCTCGGGTGCTTCGCCTTCGGGGTGGGCAGCACCGACATGGCCAACGCGTGGTTCACCCGCGACGTGCGGGTGCGGGTGCCGGAGAGCGTGCTGGTGCAGCTCACCGGGTCGCTTCGCCCCGGCGTGTCGGCCAAGGACGTGATGCTCCACCTGCTGTCGCAGGAGTACTTCAAGGACGGCCGGGGCATCGGCAAGGTGCTGGAGTTCGCGGGGCCGGGCACCCGCTCGCTGGGCCTCGACGAGCGCGCCACGCTCACCAACATGTCCGTCGAGGCGGGCGGCTTCACGGGCATCATCGAGGCCGACGAGCTGGTGGTCGACTACCTCGCGCAGAAGCGCGGGCTCGACCCCGACGCCGTGCGCGCGCGCATCGTGCGGGCCGACGAGGGGGCCGCGTATGCGCACCGCTTCGACGTCGACCTCGGCGCGCTCGGGGCGATGGTCGCGACGCCGGGCGACCCGCGCAACGGCATCGCGCTCTCGGCGCTGCCGGGCGACGTGAAGATCGACGTGGCCTACGGCGGCAGCTGCACCGGCGGCAAGAAGGCCGACATGGACATGTACGCCTCGGTGCTCTCGCGCGCCGTGGCGCAGGGGCGGCGGGTGGCGCCGGGGGTGCGGCTGTTCATCCAGTTCGGCTCGCAGGACATCCGCGAGTACGCCGAGGCGAAGGGGTACATCGAGGTGTTCCAGCGCGCGGGCGCGGAGCTCATCAACCCGTCGTGCGGGGCGTGCATCAAGGCCGGCCCCGGGGTGAGCGAGCGCGCCGACGAGGTCACCGTGAGCGCCATCAACCGCAACTTCCCGGGGCGCTCGGGGCCGGGGAAGGTGTACCTCGCGTCGCCGTACGTCATCGCCGCGAGCGCCATCGCGGGCCGCATCGTCGGCCCCGACGCGGTGTGATCGCCGGGGCCGAGCTGCGGGGGCTCTCGCTCTGGCGGGCCTGCGCGCCCGGCGAGCGCGCGGTGTCCCTGCGGGCCTCGGGCGAGGCCATCGACCGGGGCCTGGTGACCGTGGTGGGCGCGCGGCTGCGGTCAGCCGCGAGGGTTCCCGCGGGCTGGGACCCGTGGGGCGGCGCGGGGATGTTTCGCGCGGGCGCGGCGGGGCTGTCGTCGCCGACGCTGGCGTGGCGCGCGGGCGACGGGCTCGACGGGGTGCTGGTGGGCGAGGCGCTGGGCGTGGCGGTGCGGCCGGGCGCGGCGGCGCTGCGGCTGACGCTGGTGGTCGACGAGGTGGAGACCACGCGCTCGGTGCGGGTGACGGTGAGCGACGGCGCGGCGGTCGATGGGGCGTGGTGGGGCCGCTCGGCGGCGGTGGCCGACCCGGCGGCGCTGATGGCGAGGGGGGCCGCGGGGCGGAGCTACGCGCGGGCGGGCGACGGGCGCGTGTGGTCGGGCCCGCGGGCGACGGCGCAGTGGCGACGGGCCGTGGGC
>CAIOSS010001446.1 GCA_903860995.1 uncultured delta proteobacterium
CCGAGGAGCTGGGCCGCGTCGACGAGGGCGTGGACGTGCTGGAGGCCGAGGCCCGCGGGGACGCCGACGGGGCGCTCGACACCTGGGAGGCGATGGAGGCGCTCGCGGCGGCGCACGGCCGCTGGGAGCGCGCGTACGACGCGCTCGCGGCGCAGGTGGCGCAGACCCAGGACGACGACGACCGCGTCGAGCGCGCGGCGCGGCTGGTGTCGCTGGTGGAGACCGAAGGGTCGCTCGGGCACCGGCTCATCGACGCGCTGCGGGTGCAGCACGTGGCCGACCCCAACGACCTCGGGCTCGCGCAGCGGCTCGCGGACCTGTGCGAGGCCGCGGGGCTGTGGTCCGAGGCCGTGACCCTGCTCGAAGAGCTCGCGGAGATGGAGGGCGACGACGAGGAGCTCTCGACGCTGGTGCAGCGCATCGCGCACGCCGCGGACGAGCACCTCGACGACCCCGAGCGGGCGTGGCGGGTGCTGCTGCCGCAGGTGCAGGCCGGCGACATCGCGTGCCTCGACCTGATGATCGCGATGACCGCGCGGCGCGGGATGCACGTCGAGGTGCTCCCGGTGCTCACCGACCTCGCGCAGCGGGTGAACGACGCCGAGGCGCGGGCCTCGCTCTGGCGCGAGATCGCCGAGCGAAAGGCGCAGCTGGGCGACGCCGCGGGGGCGGTGGAGGCCGAGTGCGAGGCGGTCGTGTCGCTGCCGACGGAGCTCGACGGGCTCGACCGCGTGGACGCGCTGGCGGCGCAGGCGCAGAGCCCCGCGCGGGTGGCGGGGGCGTACCGGGCGGCGCTGGAGTCCGCGGCCGACGCCACGGCGGCGCACGACCTGGCGATGCGGGGCCTGCGGGCCATCGAGGCCTCCGGGGGGACGAGCGAGGCGCTGGAGTTCGCCCTCGCCACGCTGGCCAAGATGCCCGTCGACGACGAGCTGCTCGACGCGGTCATCCGCCTCGCGCCGGGGCTCGGCCACGACCAGGACCTCTACGTCGCACTCGACCGACGGCGCCGCTCGGCGCAGACCGACGGAGAGCGCCTCGGGGTGACCCTGCGCGCGGCGGAGGTCGCGGGCGCGGTGCTGGGCGACCAGGAGACGGCGTTCCAGTACCTGGAGCAGGCGGCGGCGCTGGCCATCGGGCGCAAGGAGCCCGACGAGGGACGGCTGGCGGACGTCGAGTCGACGGCGCGGCGGGTCGACGCCACGCGCCCGGAGATCGGGATGACCGCCGCGCTGGTCGAGCGCCTCGCGGCGCGGGGCGACGAGCTGGGCGAGAGCGAGCCGCGCGGCGGCGTGGTGCTGCTGCGCCGGGCTGCGGCGCTGTGCGAGGGCGAGCTGGCGCTCCCCGAGCAGGCGATGGCGCTCTACTCGCGCGCGGTGGTGCTCTGGCCCGGCGACGCCGAGAGCCCGGCGAAGCTGGAGGAGGTCGCGACGACCCTGCGGCGCCTCGGCGAGGTGGCGGCGCTCTACGACCGGGTGGTCGACAAGGCCTACGACGCGGCGACGGCGCGGTCGTTCACGGCGCGGCGCGCGATGCTCCTGGGCGAGCGCCTCGGCCGCGTCGACGAGGCCATCGAGACCTACCACCGGCTGACCGAGATCGCCCCGAAGGACCTCGGGATCCTGCGGGCGCTGCAAGACCTGCTGGAGCGCAACGGCCGCTGGCAGCCCCTGCTGGTGGCGCTGGAGCGCGAGCTCGAGGTGGGCGCCGACCGCGCGGCGACGTACCGCCGCATGGCGACCATCTGGGAGCAGCACCTCCGCAACACCTTCGAGGCGAAGGACCTCTGGAAGCGCGTCCTGAAGATCGCCCCCGACGACGAGCAGGCGCGCGCCGCCCTGGAGCGCCTCGATCGCCGCGCGGGCGAGGTCGTCGACGAGGAGCCGCTGGAGTCCCTCGACGACGAGGAGATCGCCATCGAGGACGCCACCCCGGCGCCCGCGTCCCCGCCGTCCGAGCCTTCCCCCGATGCCCCGGCGGACGAAGACCCGCGCGCGGCGCTCTTCGGTGATCCCCTCTCCGACCGGCCCGACTCGCCGCCGCAGACCTCCGGGTCGGCGCCGCCCTCGGCCGACCTCGCCGCGCTGCTCGCCTCCACCACGCCCTCCTCGCAGCGCGTGAACCCCCTCGATCGGCCCTCCATCGACGACGCCGCGGCGAAGCAGGGGGGCGACGGGACCCACGACCCCCGCGCGGCCTTCTTCGACGACCACGCCGACGAAGACGCCGCGGAGCCGGCCCCGGAAGTCGACGTCTCGGAGCCCGAGCCCGAGCCCGAGCCCGAGCCCGAGCCCGAGCCCCACCTCGAACACACCGTGGCCTTCGACGTCGCCGACGACCTTCCCCCGGAAGAGCAGCACGCCGAGGAAGAGCACCACGCCGAGGGCGAGGCCGGGCACTCCGTGGCGCAGGGTCTCCACGCCGCCGACGACCTCCACGATCTGGAGATCGAGACGCCGGAGCCGCCGCCGATGCGCCCCAGCCGCCCGCCGCCGCCGCTGCCGCAGTGGTCGGCGCCGCTCACGCCCTCGGTGCCCCCCGCGGCCCCGGCGCCCGACCCGATGGACGCCCTCGACGCGCTGGAGGCCATCGACATGGAGGACTCCCTCGAGGCCGACTTCGTCGACGAGGTCGAGGCCGTCGACGAGACCCTCTCGCTCGATGACCTCGCGGCGATGGTCGCCCCGCCGAGCGCGGCGCCGCGGCCAGGCCCCCTCGCCCCGGCCCCGCCGCCGTTTCCGCCCCGCCGCGATCACTGACCGCGGCTCTCCCGCCCCATCTCTGGTCACGGATTGCCCTTGCGCTCGCGGCCTCGTGTATCCATCCGGGACCCTATGCGTCCCTCGCGCACCACCCTCGTCCTCGGCGTCGCCCTCGCGGGCGTCACGGGCTCTGCCTCCGCGCAGCCGCGGCGGCCCGTCGTCACCACGGTCGCCATGGTCCATCCGACCGCCGAGGCCCCGCCCGGGTGGGACCTCTCCCGCGCCGACGACGTCCTCGCCCGCATCGGGCGCGCCGCCACGGGCGACCCGCGCCGAGGGGCCCTGGAGATCTCCAGCGCCCTGCTCGCCGGGGTCGAGCCCCACGTCGCCGCGGCGGGCCTCGACAGCCTCGGCGTGCTCGCGCGCCCGGAGTCCGCCGACGCCATCCTGCGCTTCCTCGACCACCGCCGCGTGTCCCTGCGCCGCCGCGCCCTCATCGCCGCCGCGCGCCTGCACACCCCCGCGATGCTCCGCGCCATCGACGCCCGCCTCGGCGACTCCGACCCGGAGGTCCGCGCCGAGGCCGCACGCACCCTCGCCGACGTCGCCGACCCCACCTCCGTCCGCGCCCTCTGGGCGGCCTTCGAGCACGAGGCCGGAAGCGGGCTCGGCTCCGAGGGCACCGCCCTCCTCCAGGAGTCCGCCCGCGCCCTCGGCGCGCGGGGCAGCGAGCAGGACGTCGACCGCCTCCTCACGTACCTCCGCCGCGCCCCCTTCGGCGCCCTCGCGCGGGCCCTCGAGGCCTCGCTGCGCCGCCCCGAGCTCCCCAACCCGGTCAAGCTCCGCGTGGTGCAGGCCATCGCGGGCATCGCCACCCCGCAGGCCCGGGAGCTCCTCACCCGCCTCGTCGACGAGCACCGCGGCCGCTCCACCCCCGCCATCGACGCCGCCCGCAGCGCCGTCTCGAGGATCCAATGAAGCCCCTCGCCCTCGTGCTCCCGCTGGTCCTCGCCGCGCTCGGCGGCGGCTGCGCCAACACCGGCATCTCCCGCGGGGCCTTCTCCCTCGGCACCCCCGCCTCCGACGCCGTCGTGCTCGCCGCCGTCGCCGACCGCGTGCGCGCCGCCGCGCCCGCCGTCCTCCCCCCGGTCGTCGCCATCGTCGCCGACGACCCCGCGCAGGGCCTCAGCATCGTCGACCTCGGCACCGGCGCCGTCGTCGGCCGCGTCCAGGCCCCCATCGCCTCGCGCCCGGTCGTCGCGGGCGACCTCGTCGTGGCCCGCGTCGCGGGCGCCGTCGTCGCGTGGTCGCTGCAGGGCGCCGAGCGCTGGCGCGTGCCCGACGAGGGCCTCGACCTCGTGGGCGCGAGCCGCGACGGCGACCGCGTGGCCCTGGTGCTCGGCGGCGCCGGCGTCACCCGCCGCCGCGGGGTCGTGCGCGTGGTCACGGCGGGCGACGGCAGCACCCTCGCGCGCACCGAGATCGCCCACGCCCTCGGGCTGCCCACCCTGGTCGGCGACGACGTGTTCGTCCCCTGGGACGGGCAGAACCTCTCCGTCCTCGACGCCCGCAACGGCGACGAGCTCTCCCGCGTGCGCAGCCGCGACGACGTGGTGGGCTTCTCCGTCCGCGAGGGCCACGCGGTGTACTACGGCGCCCGCGCGCTCTACCGCCTCGGCGCCGAGTCGGCCTCGGGCACCGCCGCGGGCACCCCCCACTACCAGCCGCGGCCCGACGAGCTCCCGGGCGCGGCGGCCTTCGCCCTCGACGGGTACACCTCCCTCCGCGCGGGCCTCGACGCGCGCGAGCGGGTGCGCCTCGCGTGGCGCCCGGACCCCGCGCTGCCGGGCGTCGCCCTCCTGCACAACACCGTCTTCGCGCTCTACCACCGCGACGTGTTCGCCCTCGACGCGACCACCGGCGCGCTGCGCTGGGCGTACGTGAGCCCGCACGACCTCGCCGGCGTCGCGGTCGTGCGCGCCGGACTCGTCGTGGTCGACGACCACGGCGGGGCCTCGCTCCTGGCGCCCGACGACGGCCGCGCGCGCTGGCGCCAGGCGCTGCCCGTGGGAGGCCCGCAGGCGGTGCTACAGCTCGCCGCGGACTTCGCCCCGGCGCCCAACACCGACGACCCGCCGCGCACCCTGGTGGAGTCGCTGCTCGAGGCCGCGGGCGGCTCCGACGCGCGGCTGCTGCCCGCCCAGCGCTTCGCGGCGCAGCGCCTCGCCGCGCTCCCGGGGGCGCCGGCCACCGCGGCGCTGTTGTCCATCCTCACGCGCCGCGGGCTCTCCCCCGAGCTGCGCGCGGTGGTAGGCGAAGGGCTCGTGGGGCGCACCGACGGCACCGACGCCATGATCGAGGCCCTCGACCTCCACTACGACTACGTGCGCGGCGTGGACGTCCCCCCGGTGGGCTTCCTGGCGCGCGCGCTCGCGGCGGCCCACGAGCGGCGCGCGGTGTCCTCGCTGGTGTCGCACCTCTTCGACCCCGCGACCCCCACGGACGACCTCGCCCCCATCGTCGTGGCGCTGCGCGAGCTCGGCGACCCGTCCTCCGTGCACGCCCTCGCGGACTTCGTGCGGCTCTACCACGCCGACGTCGGCGCCGTGGCGCCGGTAGGCGGCGGCGACGCCATCATCGAGCGCGACATCACCGACCAGGGCCACCTCAACGCCGCCGTCGAGCAGGCCATCGAGACCATCGCCCGCGTGGGCGCCGCGCCCGAGCGCGCGCTGCTCGACCGGGTGCGCGCCCACCCGGTGGCGCCGGAGACGGTGCGCGTTGCGGCCTCACGCGTGCGCGACGGCGCCCCCCCGGAGGC
>CAIOSS010001447.1 GCA_903860995.1 uncultured delta proteobacterium
CGGGAGACCTTCATCGCCGGCAAGATGGGCAAGATGGGCCCGTGGACGGAGTCGCTCTTCGCCATCCACAACCGCAACGCCCACAGCGCGCCGCTGTACTTCGGCGTGCCCGCCGAGAAGGTCGTCGAGCTCGGGATACAGATCGACCTGTGATGGAGGTCGGCGCGAGCGTCGCGACGACCGACGCGGTGAGGCATCACACCGCCTCGGGCATCGCGAAGGTCGCGGGCACTCCCCGTAGCCCCGTATCCACCACGAACTTCCAGTACCGCGCGCCGCGCTCGACCCGCGCGAAGGGCAGTCCCGTCGTGCGCGCCAGCGCGTCGCCCGCCCGCTCGTTCATCGACTGGAACAGCCGCACCGCGTGCCGCCACGGCGTCTTCGGGTACCCCAGCCAGTCGGCGTACTCCTCGCCCAGCAGGTGCCGCGACAGCGCGTAGCCCACCACCCTCGCCCGCTCGGCCCGCACCCGCTCCTCGGGGGTGCGCGCCGCCGCCACGCCGCTGTCGAGCAGCGCGTGCGCGAGCGCCCGGGAGTCGTCGTCGGGCGGGGCCTGCGTGGTGGAGAGAAGCTCCCAGAGCGCCTTGCCCTCGGCCTCGGTGGTGCACCGCAGCTCGTCGTCGACCCCGATGAGATAACCGCCATAACGCCAGAGGTGCATGAAGTCCGCGCGCTCGTCGGCGGTCATCTGGAAGCCCATCTTGTCGAGGCCATCCAATACGATGTACGAAAAGAGCAGGGCCGTACCGCTCATGTCGTATTGATTGATGGGAACGCCCCAGGCCGCGGCGTTCCACCGGGGCGAGCGGGCGAGCATCTGGCGCACGGTGGCGTGCACCAGGCGCACCTTCACCATGGCCTTGAAGCCGTCGCCGAAGCGGCCCATTCCGCCGGGGCTCGACACCGCCTGCACGAAGCGGCCGGTCTCGGCGAGGCGCCGCGGCGCGTCTTGCGAGAGGCGCCCGGAGAAGGCCAGGGGCTTGTTGCCGCCCGGGGAGCAGTAGCCCGCGACCAGGGAGTAGGCGCCCAGCACCATGCCGCCCAGCAGCCCCGCGCGCAGGAAGGCCGCGCCGCCGCGGTCGAGCCGCGCGGGGTCGACCCAGAAGGGCACCCGGTCGAGCTGCGCGAAGAGGGCCCGCAGGGCGTCGGGGGCTTCGGGGACGGCGTCGATGCCCGCGTCGAGGGCCGTGTCGACCATGGCCTGGCGGACGTCCTTCGGGTGCGCGGCGAGAGCGAGCACGGCCGCGTCGGCCAGGGGGTCGCCCTCGAGCAGGAAGGACCCGAGCCGGTCGACCCGGGCGCCGTAGCGCTCGCGCGCCTGATCGAGGTGCAGATAGCGGGAGGGGAACTTCATCACTGGGCCAACGAGAGGCTGCTATGGGCCGCGGCGAGGCGCAAGACAACCGCGACGAGACCCCGCGGGCCTTGGTATACGCAGGGCCATGTCGCAGATGAACGATGTGCTCGTCGTGGGCGCCGGGCTCGCGGGCCTGACGGCCGCCGAGGCGCTGGTCGCCGGGGGGGCGTCGGTGACGGTGCTCGAGGCCCGCCCCCGGGTCGGCGGGCGCACCGAGCTCATGGACTTCGAGGGCGCTCCCTTCGACCTCGGCGCGCAGTGGATCGGCCCCACCCAGCACCGGATGAACGCCCTGGCGAAGCGCTTCGGGATGGCGACCTTCAAGACCTTCCACGAGGGCGAGCGGCGGATGTGGATGGGGGGAAAGATGCGGCGCTGGAAGGGGCGCATCCCCAACCTGTCGCCCGTCGAGCTCGTCGAGATGCAGCTCTCGGTGTGGAAGCTCGATCGCCTCGCCGACAAGGTGCCCGTGGAGGCGCCGTGGACGATGGACGACGCGCTCGCGCTCGACCACCGCTCGCTCGCCTCGTGGCGCGACGCCCAGCTGCACACCCGGCGCGCCCGCGACCTCTTCGACATCTCCGTGCGCACCGTGCTCGGGGTCGAGCCCGCGGAGGTGTCGGCGCTGTGGTTCTTGTTCTACATGCGCAGCGGGGAGAACTTCCTCTCGCACACGGAGATCGATGGCGGCTCGCAGGAGTCGCGGCTCGTCGACGGCGCCGGGGCCTTCGCGCAGCGCCTCGCGC
>CAIOSS010001448.1 GCA_903860995.1 uncultured delta proteobacterium
CCGAAACGCCGCCGCCAACGCTGGTCCGCGCGTTTCAAGACGCCCGCGCTCGGTCAGCCCACGCCGCGAAGCCGACCCACATCGCAGCACGGAGTTGAACTGTTACCCGCGGTGATCCACAAGAACCCATCCAGCCTCGGTGCAGGGACGTGGCCACCCCGTCACGTTGCCGCTACAGTGACTCCCCCGTGCGCTTGACCGTCCTTGCCAGTGGATCGGGCGGAAACGCCATGCTCGTCGAGGCAGGAGCGACCCGCCTGCTCGTCGACGCCGGGTTGCCGCTCGTCACACTGCGGCGCCAGCTCGCGCGCGCCGAGCTCACGGTGAAGCCCAACGCGATCATCGTCACGCACGCCCACGGCGACCACTGCCGGCACGCCGCCGAGCTCTCGGAGCACTACCAGGCCCCCCTCTTCGTCAGCGAGGCCACGCGCCGCAGCGTCCGCCTCGGGGGACGCCGCGCGCCGCAGGTCTTCGGGTCCCGCGCGCCCTTCAGCGTCGGGGAGCTCACCGTCACGGCGATGTCCGTCCCTCACGACGCCCCGCAGGTGTCGCTGCGCTTCGAGCACGCAGGCCAGGCCGCCGCCCTCGCCACCGACCTCGGCGAGGTCCCGCCCGGCCTGCTCGAACACTTCGCGGGCTGCGACACGGTGCTCATCGAGTCCAACCACGACCACGAGATGCTCTGGGCGGGCCCGTACCCCTACCACCTGAAGCGCCGCGTCTCCGGCGGCCACGGGCACCTCTCCAACGCCCAGACCCACGGCCTCCTGCGCAGCCTCGACCGCGGCGTGCGCACCGTCGTCCTGATGCACCTCTCGCAGACCAACAACACCCCCGAGCTCGCGCGCGCCTCCGCCGCCGAGGCCCTCTGCGATCACCCCGCGACCCTGCTGGTGGCGTCGCAGTTCGGCGTCACCGCCGTCGGCGACGCGCCCGCGCCGCCCCCGCAGCTCGAGCTCTTCCCGCGCTGAGGAGGGGGGAGCGACGGCCCGGTTCAGGGCTTGTTGGGTTCGAGCACGGCGCCCGCGTCGGGCGGCGCGTTGGCGCGCTGCGGCGGCGGCGGCCCGCCGTAGCAGGCGGCCAGCGAGGCGCTGGCGGTGAGCGCGGCGGCGAGGGCGAACGGACCACGCCGCCCCGCGCCGAAGGTTTACACAACAACGTACGGGGCTGTCACCGCCGCTCGCCGCGGAGCGCGTCGTCGGCCGCGGTCACCCGCAGCGCCCAGGTGACCGTGAAGGCCACCATCGCCATGCCCACCGGCGAGAGGGCGTTGAGCAGGCGGTACCCGGTGCTGCCGACGGGGTAGAGCGCGTGCAGCCACGGGAACACCACCCCGCAGGCCGTCGCCGGGAAGGCCGTGAGGTACACCCAGCGCCGACGCTGCGGCGCCGTCGTCAGGAAGGACGCCACCGTGATGCCCGCCAGGAAGGACAGCTGGTTGGAGAACAGCTCCCCCGCCGGGTCTTCGGTCTGGTAGCGCGGCCCGAGGCCGGCGTGGAGGAAGAGCACCAGCAGCGCCCCGAGCGCACCTGCCACGGAGAGCCAGCGCGTCGGCGCGTCGTGCCCCTGCGACGAAGGCTCCGGCGGGGGTTGGGGCGAGCGCTCAGCCACGACGACGGGGAGGTTCGCACACTCCCCGCCCCGGGAGAGAGAACCCGGCACCCGCCTACGTCGCCATCCCCAGCAGGAACCTCACCAGCGCCTCGCACTTGGGCACCAGCGAGTCGAGCTCCACCCGCTCGTCGAGGGTGTGGAAGCCGCTGCCCCGCGGACCCAGGCCGTCGATGGATGGCACCCCCGCCGCGGCCGTCGTCGACGCGTCGCTCCCGCCCCCCTGCGTCGGCGCCTCGCCGTCACCCAGCCCCGCCGCGCGCTGGCACTCCGCGTAGCGGCGCATCCACCGCGCGCCCTCCTCCGTGCGCTCCAGCGGTGCGCGCGCGACGCCGCCCTGCAACGCCACGGAGGTGCCCGCAACCCAAGCCACGCTTACCAGACCGTGTAATCGCGCGACGAGGTCTTCGCCGTCGGCGGTGCGCTCGAAGCGGCCGTCCAGCTCCGCCACGCAGTGCGCGGGGACGGTGTTCTTGGAGGTTCCGCCGTGGACGGTGCCGACGTTGACGGTCACGCCCCGCCCGTAGTCCGTGAGCGCCTCGGCGGACTCGACGAACCTCGCCATCGCCCGTATCGCGCTCGCCCCCTGCGCGTGGGCGTTGCCCGCGTGCGCCGCCCTCCCCGTCGCGCGCGCCGTGATCGCCAGCGTGCCCTTGCGCCGCGTGACGATCGCGTCGCCCGCGCGCCCCGCCTCGAACACCAGCGCCACCGCCGCGCCCCGCGCCGCCTCCGCGAGCCGCGGCGCGCTCTCCGGCGAGCCCACCTCCTCGTCGGCCACCACCGCCATCGTCAGCGCCATGCGCTCGAGCGCGCCTACCGCCGCCAGGGCCCGCAGCGCGAAGGCCATCACCACCAGGCCGCCCTTCATGTCGAGCACCCCCGGCCCGTACGCGACGTCGCCCTCCGCGCGGTAGCCCGCGAACACCTCCCGCGCGAACACCGTGTCGTGGTGCCCCACCAGCAGCACCCCGCCCTCCCCCGCCGGGCGTCGGCCCTCGAAGAAGAGGTGCGACCCCAAGCGCGCGCTCGGCACCGCCCGGCCCGCCATCGGGACCGCCGCCCGCAGCACCGCCCCCGCCGCGTCGACGCCGCGCGGGTCGAGCGTGTGCGAGCTCTCCTCCACCAGCGCCCGCAGCAGCGCCTCCATCGACGGCCGCTGCCCCCGCACCCACGCCACCGCGTCGTCGATCATGGCCCCATCCAACCGCTCCGAAGCCCTCGCAGCAAGGGCCTCCGCGCGTGTGACAGGGTATGTCCCATGCCTGGTTGCTGCGGGCGGTGGGGCTCCCTAGGGTGACGGTCATCGGAGGCACCGGCGCGATGACCAGCCAGATTCCCATCGACACCCTGCGACGACTCGACCGCGCGCTGCGGCGGCACCCGTGGCAGCAACCCAACGAGGACGCGTGGCGCGGGCGTGAGCTCGGGCTCGCGCTGCTCCAGGGCCTGCGCGACACCCTGCCCACCTGCGACGTCGCGACGGCGGTGACCATGGCCGTCGACGCCGCGGCTCCGCCCGCGGAGCACGCCGAGCGGGGCTTCGACGAGCAGTGGTCGCGCTACACCCTCGTCTGGGCGGCGCGCTCGCTGGTGACCGAGTCGCTGGACGCCGACGCGCCCGCGGCGGCGGCGCTGCGGGCCATGGCGGGGGCGGTGGCGGGGGTCCCGCTGCGGGTGCGCGGCTCGGCGGGCGCCGACGACGCGAGCGTCTTCGAGGCGATGATCGACGCGACCCGGCAGGCCTTCGACGGCGTCGTCGCGGAGGGCTACGCGGCGGCGCTGCTGCAGCAGGTGAAGCACTCGGCCTCGCTGCTGGTCGTGGGCAACCACGCGGTCGATGACCTCCTGCGCGGCGCGGTCATCCGCAGCGACCGGGTGGCGCACGCGCGCGGCGTCGACCGCTGGGTGTTCGCGAGCACCGACGAGCGGCGGGCCCTCGCGGCGCAGGGCCTGGCCGAGGCGGCCTGGGCCCTCGCGGCGCGCTCCACGGCCGAGGCCGACCCGCGGGTGCGGCGGCGGCTCGTGCGCGTGGCCTGCCAGCTCGCGGCGAGGGTCGACCGGGTGGGCCTGTGGGTCCCGGCGGGCGCGACCGCTGCGGCGGCGGTGGCGGTGGCAGCGAGCGTGACGACGACGACGACAACGACCGGCCCGGCGCCCGAGGCGGCGGCGGCCCCATCCCCGAAGACGGAGCGAACCATGGACGAGAAGAAGATCACCCCGGTGCTGAAGTCCCTCGAGGTCGACGCCACGGACGCCGCGTGGCGCCTCGCGGGGTCGCAATTCGTGAAGCTGGCGCGCGAGCCCATCGTGGCGCTGCTCTCGCGCCACCTCGGCCCCGACGACCCGTCGCTGCGCGGGCGCATCGCGGCCTTCCTCGACACCGAGATCGGCGCGTCGCTGCTCTCCGGGGTGCTCTCCCTCGGGCTCTCGGCGATGCCGCTACCCCCGGGCGACGTCTCGCACAAGCTCGCCCGGGAGCTCCGCATCCGCGCGATGGCGGGCACCAGCGACGTGGTGGCCGACGTGCTCATGGGCCCGCTGCGCCAGGTGGCCGTGACCTACCTCCAGGGCGGGGGAAGGGCCCCGGAGGCCGAGAGCGTGGCGCGCGAGCCGGCTGGGCTGCCGGGGGGGGACTTCCTCGACGCCCTGAAGACGGCGGCGGCCCACAGCCCGGTGGAGTCCGCGGCACACAGTTGACCAGCGCGCGCCGGGTGGATTACCACCGCGGCGAACCCTATGGCAGACGCGCACGGACACGGCCCCTCCCACGACGATCACGGTCACGCAAAGGGTCACGGGCACCGCGCGCACGCGCACCCCGAGCCCGCTGAAGACGCGATGATCACCCCCGGCTGGCTGCCCCTCGCGGGCGTCGGGCTGCTCATCGCGGGCGCCCTCGGGGTGTACCTGTTCCTGTCGCCGGGCGTGCTCGCGACGCCGTCGACGACCGCGGGCGACGCCGCCGTCACCGCCGACGCCGCGACGCCCTGAGCGCCGGCCGCACCCTGCACCCTCCCGATCACCCCCACTGACGGCCCGACAAGAGAGCGAAGGTTCGCGATGGCTGATGTCCCCTCCGACTTGAAGTACACGAAGGATCACGAGTGGGCCCGCGTCGAGGGCAACCGCGTCACGGTGGGCATCACCCAGCACGCGGTCGACGCGCTCGGCGACATCATCCTCGTGAGCGTCGACGCGAAGCTCGGCGCGGCCCTCACCGCGGGCAAGGTCTTCGGCGTGGTGGAGTCGACCAAGTCCGTGAGCGACCTGTTCTCGCCCATCGCGGGCACCGTCGCGGCCGTCAACGACGCCCTCAAGGACGCGCCCGAGAAGGTCAACGAGGCGCCTTACGGCGACGGCTGGATGGTCGTCATCGAGACGGCAGGAACGCCCGGCGAGCTCGACGGGTTGATGGACGCGGCGGCGTACAGCGCCTTCCTCGGCAGCCTGTAACAGACCGTCGAATCCCGCGGTCTCACGGTTTTCTACGTCCCTCCCGCAGAGGTCCAGAACTCCCCATGAACAAAGTCATCATCGTCGGCAGCGGCCCGGCGGGGCTCACCGCCGCCATCTACGCGGGGCGCGCCAACATGGCCCCGGTGGTCGTCGAGGGTCTCGGCAGCGACCACCAGCCCGGCGGCCAGCTCATGATCACCACCGAGGTGGAGAACTACCCGGGCTTCCCCGAGGGCATCACCGGGCCGAAGCTGATGGACATGTTCCGTCAGCAGGCGATGCGCTTCGGGACGCAGTTCTTCACCGAAGACGCGCTCAAGGTCGAGCTTCACGGCCCGGTGAAGCGCGTGTGGGTCGAGAGCCAGAAGGAGCCCCTCGAGGCGCTTTCGATCATCGTCGCCACCGGCGCCGTCGCGCGCTGGCTCGACGTCCCCGGCGAGAAGGACCTCCAGAACCACGGCGTCTCGGCCTGCGCCACCTGCGACGGGTCCTTCTTCAAGAAGCAGGAGGTCATCGTGGTGGGCGGCGGCGACACCGCCCTCGAAGAGGCCCTCTACCTCGCCAACCTCGCGAGCACCGTGCACCTCGTGCACCGCCGCGACTCCCTGCGCGCCAGCAAGATCATGCAGGACCGCGCGTTCAAGCACCCCAACATCCGGTTTCATTGGAACAAGGCCATCGTCGAGGTGCGGGACGTGACGAAGAAGAAGGTCACCTCGGTGCTGCTCCAGGACACCGTGACCCAGGTCGTTAGCGAGATGCCCATCGACGCGGTCTTCGTGGCCATCGGGCACACCCCCGCCTCGCAGCTCTTCCTCGGCTCCGTCGACGCTCACGACAACGGCTACCTCCGCGTCAACCACGGCACCACGAGCACCAACATCCCCGGGGTGTTCGCGTGCGGCGACGTGGCCGACCACGTGTACCGCCAGGCCGTCACGGCCGCGGGCACCGGCTGCATGGCCGCCATCGACGCCGAGCGCTACGTCTCCGCCCTCGAGGGCTGAGACGCTTGATCTCCCCTTCGCCGGTCACTTTGCGGCCGCGCGAGACTCGTCCACACTCCGCGATTGCCATGAGCCACCCCACCGCGGAACCTGCGCCGACGGACAGCCCCATCGCGCGCATCGCGCTCTTCCACGGGCTCTCCCCGAAGTCCCTCGCCCGCGTGGCCAGCATCGCCACGGCGCAGCGCTACCCCATCGGGACGGTGCTCTTCCGCGCCGGCGACGTGGGCGACCGGCTGTACCTCATCACCGAGGGGCGCGTGCGCATCTCGCGGGAGGTGCCCGGCATGGGCGAAGAGGCGCTCACCATCCTCGGGGCGGGCGACTACTTCGGCGAGATGGCCGTCATCGACCCGGCGCCCCGCAGCGCCGACGCACACGTCCACGAGGCGTGCTCGGTGCTCGAGATCAGGAAGGACGAGATGGAG
This sequence comes from uncultured delta proteobacterium, assembly GCA_903860995.1. GTDB lineage: Bacteria > Myxococcota_A > Polyangia > Polyangiales > SCUS01. The sequence continues at coordinate 6,506 of CAIOSS010001448.1, forward strand.
CACCTGCTGCTCGTCCACCGCGACCTCGCCTACGAGGTGCTCTGGAACGTCGTGCGCACCCTCACCGCCCGCCTCCGAGACACCACCGACAAGGTCACGTTCCTCGCCGTCACCGGCAAGTTCGCCTGAGCCCATCGTCTCTCCGCCGACCTGTCACCCGAACGTCGCAAACGACCGCTCCCGCTCTGCTAGAGGCTTCGTCTTAACGAGGTCATCGATCCTGTGGTGAAGCGCGCGGCTCTGTGGTCCATCGCCCTGGCGGGCGTCTCGGTCGGTCTGATGGCTCCGCGCGAGGCGGGCGCCGTGCGCTTGTGGGAGGAGGCCCGCGCGGGGTGGTCGCCCCCCGGCGGGCTCAGCCCCGGCGGGCTCTCCCTCGCCGCGCTCTTCAACGGCTCGGTCGCCTCGCCCGACCTGCGCCCGCCGGACTTCGTCCCGCCCCTCGCGGCGGGCGGCCACGTCGGCGCCAGCCGCTTCCCCGAAGGGGTCGCCGAGCGCTGGCTCGACCTCGGCTTCTACGCGCAGCCGCAGTTCATCGTGCAGACCGGGTACAACCTCGAGTCGACGTCGAACTTCTCCCTGCCGCCCGGCGTGAGCCTCCAGCGCACCCGCGTGGTGCTCCACGGCCAGGCGCACCCGCTGCTCCAGATGCGGGTGGAGTTCAACATGTCGAACAACCTCGAGCTGCTCGACGCCTACGCCCTCGTGCCCGTCCGCCGCTGGCTGCAGGTGCAGATCGGGCAGTTTCGCGTGCCCTTCTCCCGGCAGGAGCTCACCTCCAGCTCGCGCTTCCAGTTCTCCGACCGCGCCCTCTGGGCGGGCGGCGCCAACTCCAGCGGCGTGCGCTTCATCCCCAGCTTCGACCAGGGCCTCATGGTCTGGGGCTGGGCCGGGCCCCGGGACCTGGTCGAGTACTACGCCGGCGTCTTCAACGGGAAGGGCTCCAACAGCGCCTTCAACCTCGACGGCTTCTTCCTCTACGCCGGCCGCGTCGCGGTCAACCCCCTGGGCCGCCCGCGCGCACTCCAGGAGGGCTCGGTCAACCTCCCGCAGGCCGCCACGCTGGCCATCGGATTCAACGCCGCCAGCCAGATCCGCCAGGTGGGGCTCGTGACCCTCCCCGGGCAGTCGACCCCGTCGCCCAACCGCATCACCCTCAACTCCTTCGGCGCCGACGTGTTCTTCGCCGCGCGCGGGGCCTCGGTTTACGGCGAGGTGTATTTCCGCGACACCCAGGAGACCGACACCACCGCGGCGCCGAGCACCCAGTCCCTCGGCTGGATGGTCCAGGCTGGGTACTTCATCCCCGCGCCCGCGCTGCGCAACCACCTCGAGGTGGTCGCCCGCGCGCAGAGCTTCGACCCGTCGAGCTGCTACACCGTGAGCGCCGGCCCCGAGTGCGGCCAGCGCCTCCCGGGCTCGCAGTCGCGCGAGGTCTACCGCGACTTCATGTTCGCGCGGGCCTACACCTTCGGGCTCAACTGGTACCAGCTCGGGCACGGCTTCAAGGTGCAGGCCCAGTACACGATCAACACCGAGCACCGCGACGCCACCAACGACCGGCGGCCCGGCAGCGGCGTGGTCGACAACAACCTCTTCACCCTCCTGCTCACCGGGTCGTTCTGACCCGCCGTCGCCCCCCGAGGACCCCCATGCGCACCCTCCGCCCGCTCTCGCTCCTCGCCGCGCTCTCGCTCACGCTCGGCTGCCAGGACCCCCTCGACGCCCCGTCGACCGACGCCGGCTCGGTCGCGCCGACGGACCACGGCGCCGCGCCCACGGACGCCCAGGGCCTCACGGGCGACGCCACCCCGGGCGACGCGGGCGACCCCCTCGCGACGGAGAACGCCCCGCTCACGTACACCCCCGAGGGGTGCATGCACCGGGTGAGCTCGCTCCCGGGCACCATCAACAACGTGCTCGGCAACCGCACCGTGTTCGGCCCGATGCCCGAGCCGCGCAACGTGCACACCTCGTGGCCCGCCGAGCCCTCCACCACCGTCGCCATCGCGTGGCAGACCGACAACCAGACCCGCGCCTCCGTGGTGCAGCTCGGCACGAGCCCCACGATGCTCGACCAGACCGCCGTCGGCAGCGTGAGCACCGGCGGCCGCGGCAACACCGAGGTGACCATCCACGAGGCGCACCTCTGCGGCCTGCGCCCGGACACCACCTACCACTACCGCGTCGGCGGCGAAGGCCACTGGAGCGCCGTGCAGCGCTTCAAGACCGCCCCCGCCCCGGGGCGCACCGACTACGACGTCAACTTCGTCGTGTCGGGCGACTCACGCGACAACTTCACCACCTGGCGCCAGGTGCAGGAGCGCGTCGTGATGGGCGCCCAGCAGCCCGACTTCCAGATCTTCAGCGGCGACGCCGTGCTGCTCGGCACGCTCCAGGGCGCGTGGCAGCAGTGGTTCACCGGCGCCGCGGCCTCGCAGGCGGTGATGCCGTGGATGATGGCCCACGGCAACCACGACGCCCTCGCGATCAACTACCTCCTGCAGTTCGCGCAGCCCCAGGTCGACGCGCCCGAGCAGAGCGAGCTGTACTTCTCCTTCGACTACGGGCCGGTGCACTTCCTCTTCCTCAACGACACCCCGCTGCGCGACGACTACGCGGGCAACGTCGCCGGCACGCAGCTCACCTGGATGCGCGCAGACCTCACCCGCGCCCGCGCCAACCGCGCGCGCGTCCCCTTCATCGTCGCGGTGCACCACAAGCCCTGCTTCGCCTCCTCGCGGCACTCGTCCACCACCGACACGGTGTTCATCCGCACCACCTGGGCGCCGGTGTTCGACGAGTTCGGCGTCGACCTGGTGCTCAACGGCCACGAGCACGACTTCGAGCTCAGCAAGGAGCTCGACGGGCGCGGCCAGGAGGTCAGCGGCCGCCGCGGCACACGCTACATCGTCGCCGCCGGCGCCGGCGCGCAGCTCTACGAGCTCCAGGACGGCATGCCCCGCTCCTGGTCGGCCTACTACGAGAGCGTGGTGAACTTCCTCCGCGTGCACGCCACCATGACCCGCCTGGAGGTCACCCCCTTCCGCCTCGACGGCACCATCATCGATCGCGGCCGGGTCACCCTCACGCCACGCCCGATGTGACCCGCCAGAGGGCGGGGGCGGGGGCTCGCGCAGGCGGGTACCCAACTCGTCAGGCCACCGCGCTAACGCCTACGCCTCCCTAGGCGCTACCGCGTCAGCTCGGCCCAGCGACGACCCATGTCGGCCTCCAGCTGCGCCATGTCGACGCCGAGCTCGCGCGCGACCGCGACCTCGCGCCGAAACGACGTGCCCATCGGCGTCGGATCGTCGCTCCCAAGCACGCAGCGCACGTGGGCCCTCTGCAGCGCCTTCAGCGGCGTCGCGCCCCCGTGCGCGGCCTCGAGCGCCCGAAGCGCCGTCGGGATGAGCAGCCGGTTGCTCGTCGGGCACACCTCCAGGGTGACGCCCTCCCTCGCGAGGCGCTCCAGCGTGGCGGGGCTCTGCAGCGAGTGAACGCCGTGGCCGATGCCGCGCGGCGCGAGCGCGAGCGTGCGGTCGACGGAGGCGTGGTCCGCGAACTCTCCCGCGTGGATGGTCAGGTCTGGCAGGTCGCGACGTAGCGTCGCCAGCACGTCGAGCAGGCCCGGCGGCAGCGGCTCGGTGTCCGCGCCGATCACGATGCCCAGCACGTCGAGGCCCACGAGCGAGCCCGCGTGCTCGCGCGCCATCGCCGCGAGGGCGCGATAGTGGGCTTCGCTCTCGAAGGTGCGCGACAGCCCGAGGCGGACCAGCATCGGCTTGCCCGTCTCCCGGGAGGCCTCGTCGCGCGCCGAGAGCACCGCCTGAAGTACGGGGCGCGCGTACCGCTCGGCGAACTCCGTCGGCACCAGGTCGCGCCACGCCCGCCCCTGGTTCTCGATGAGGGTGCGCGCCATCGAGAAGAGCGAGAACCGCATCTCGAAGCCGTCCGTGTCGTCCGCCGCCTCGCGGAATGCCTTGCCCGCCAGCGCGCCGATGGCCTCGACGCTCACGTACGCCGCGCGGGCCTTCACGATGCACTGGTAGAACACCGCCGCGTCGTCCGACGGGGCCTGCATCGTGAGCTGCCGCGCGAGCGCCTCGGGCGCGACGGGCTGACCGGTCGAGGCGTCGAAGAAGAGGGGGCTGCGGATGCCGAAGGCGAGGGCGACGTCGAGGAGGGCGCGAGGGCTGTGCGACCCTTCGAGGTGGCGGTGGAGGTCGAGCAACATGGGGGGTCACCCTCTCCCACGAGTTGCGCAACCAGCGCCAACACCCTGCCAGAGAATGCATGAAAACGAAGGGTACGGTGCTGTCTGAGGCGGGCTGTGCACGGGCGCGAACCTCCATCGGTGTCGAGCAGCCCGCGGGCGACGAGGTCGTCCCGCGGCGTCGGATCTCCGCCACGGGCTCGACGGACGCGGTGTTCTTCGAGCTCCGGTCGACCGTCTCGGCGCGCTCACGTTGCCCGCGAGGCAGACGCTGAAGACGTCGCCGAGGCCCTGATCGAAGAGGAGCCCGGCGCTCGTGCGGCGGTCGATGCAGCTCAAGATCACCGCGGAGGGAAACTGAACCCCTCGCGGGTCATCGGTTGCCTGCTTGAGGAGGTCGCGGCGCGCGCGGTTGTGTCCGCGGGGCCCGTTGACTATGGTCCGCCGCGTTATGGCCGAGCCCAGCTTGTCGTCCGAAAGCCTCCGCGCCGCCGCCGAGGAGCTCACCCTCACCCCTGACGACGACCGCATCAACCGCGTCGCCGAGGTCGTCACCGACGCCCTCGTCGACCAGGCCCAGCACCGCGCCCCCGCGGCCTCGGCCTCGGTCGTCGACGCGCGCATCGCCGCGCTGAAGCTCAAGCTCGACGACGGCGCCACCCCCACCGGGCGCCCGCTCGAGATCGTCCGCGGCGGCGCCCGCAACGCCGCCGAGCGCGCCCTGCTCGCCGCCCTTGTCGCCTGGCACCTGGAGACC
>CAIOSS010001449.1 GCA_903860995.1 uncultured delta proteobacterium
CCTCGTCGCGCACCGGCGGGGCCGCCACGTCGACCCGCACGCCCGACCGGGGCTCGCGCCGGGCCCGCGGCGCCGCGCGCTCGTCCCCGTCGGCGGCCTCGCGCAGGGCCTTGCCGACGGAGTCGAGCAGGCCCGCGACGCCCACCTTCACGGCGTCCTTGAGCTCCTCCGAGGCCCGCGCCATGGCCTCGTCGGCCTCGCGCTTGCGCGCCTTGCGGGTGGCCTTCTCGGCCTTCCGCTCGGCCCGCGCGGCGCGCTCGGCCTGCTGCCGCCGTCGCGACGCGAGCTCGCCCGGCTCGGGGCCGCGCTGGTACCGCCGCCAGTCGGCGAGCAGCCCGAGGCCCCACCCGACCAGCGGCCAGAAGAACCAGAGAAAGTGCGGCGTCACCAGGAGGTTGATCGCCACGAGGAGGGTCATGACGGACGCGAAGGTGGCCGCGTGGCCCAGCACGGCGCGGCGCCGTCGCTCCTTCCACACGGCGGTCTCGTCGGCCACGGCGCGCTCGGCGTCCTGCTCCTCGATGGCCTCGTCGAGCACCGACTCGTCGAGGTTGAGCTGCCGCAGCACATCCGCGAGCTCGTCCCGGGACAGGGACTGTCCATGCTCCTGCCGGGCGACCGCGCGCCGCAGGATGGCGTCCACCTCGGCCTCGCTGAAACGTCTGCCGCTGTCGCCCATGCGCGTCGACGGGTCCCTTACCACGTCCGCGGCCGCGCACCGACCGGCGAGCCGCCCGCTGCGGACGCGGGTCGGCGGCGGGGGTGAAAAGCATGGTGCCTGGGTTGGTAGGGGTTGGGTTATGGTCCTTCGGGGAGGGGCTCACGACCAGACGGGTCGGTCGCCCCGATGAACCCCTCGACGCTCGCGGCACCAGGGACTCGCACATGGACAAGATGCTCTTCAGGAACTTCGGCGGACTTCACCAGTTCATGGTCGGCGACGAGGGCGACCTCGCGCGCATCGACGAGCTCGACCCCGCGCGCTGGGCCGCGACGAGCGCGCCGCTGACCGACCTCCACTGCGACGAAGGCTTCCTGCGCTACATCGACCCCGCGACGACGGGGCGCGTGCGGGTCTCGCAGATCGTCGAGGCGCGCGACTGGCTCTTCGCGCGGCTCTCGCAGCGCGACGTGGTGCGCAAGCGGGTCGAGGCGATCCCGCTGGCGGCGATCGACGACAAGACCGAGGCGGGCCTCGGGCTGCGGGCCGCCGTCGAGCGGGTCAACCGGGAGCAGAAGGCCGCCGACGCGAAGACCGTCTCGCTCGCGGACGTCCGGGCCTCCAAGGCCGGGTACCAGAAGCTCCTCGCCAACGGCGACGGGGTGGTCCCGCCCGAGGTGGTGCCCGAGGAGGACGTGAAGGTATTCCTCAAGGACGTGATGGACGTCGTGGGGGGCACCGCCGACCGCGGCGGCACCCACGGCGTCGACGCCGAACGGCTGAAGCGCTTCGTCGAGCAGGGGAAGCTGTGGGTGGAGTGGCGCGGGAAGGCCGCCGCCGCGAAGCCGTGGGGCGACGAGACCGACGCCGCCGGCGCGCTCCTGCGGGAGATGGACCCGAAGCTGGAGGCGTACTTCCTCCACTGCGAGCTGCTGCGGCAGGAGACGCCGGCGCCCGAGAGCCTGCGCCTCGCGCCCGAAGACCTCCGCGCGCTGCGCATGAAGGCCACCGACGACATCGAGCACTACGTGAAGGGCGCGCCGCTCGCGGCCCCCTCCGCCGACGGGTCGCTCTCGCTCACCGGCCCGGTCAACGTGCTCTACCAGGACCGCTTCGTGGCCCTGCGCGAGACGGTCATCCGCCGGGTGCTCGGGGCGGGCGTCTCGGCCATCACCCTCGCCGACTGGCAGCGGGTGAAGGCCGCGTTCGAGGGCTTCACGTCCTGGGAGAAGGGCCGCCCCGCGGACCCCTTCGACAAGCTCGGCGACGACAAGATGAAGGCCTACCTGGAGGGCGGCCTCGCGGCGAAGGTGGAGGCGTACATCGCGCTCGACCTCGCGGCGGCCAAGGAGATCGGGCAGATCGACGACCTCGAGAAGGTGCTCCTGTACGTGCGCTGGCTGGTCGAGCTGGCGAACAACTTCGTGAACTTCTCCGCGATCTACCTGCCGAAGCAGACGGCGCTCGTCGAGGCCGGCTCGCTGGTGATCGACGGGCGGCGCCTGGACTTCTGCCTCCGCGTCGCCAACCGCGCGGCGCACAAGGCCGTCGCGGTGCTGAGCAACATCTACCTGGTCTACGTCGAGGTGCTGGAGAAGGAGGGCGGCGAGGTGCTCTACCAGCTCGTCGCGCCGGTGACCGGCGGCGAGGCGGGGCGGCTGCGGGTGGGCAAGCGCGGCATCCTCATCGACCTCGACGACAAGGAGTACGACGCGATCGTCACGGAGATCGTCGACAACCCCATCTCCGTGAAGCAGGCGGCCTTCGCGCCCTTCCGCCGCGCGGCGGCGATGATCTCATCGAAGATCAACGAGTACGTCGCCAGCCGACAGGCGTCGCAGGAGTCCGCCATGACGGCGCGGGCCGAGGCGGGCGTGACCGGGGCCCAAACCCAGGTCGAGGCAGGCGCCGCACAGGTGGGCACCAGCGTCAGCGTGGCCCGCGGGGCGGTGCCGGCGCCCGCCGCGACGACCGCGCCGGCCGAGCCCACGCGGCCGGCGAGCGAGCCCCTCAACCCCAACTCGCTCATCCTGGGCGGCGGCATGGCGCTGGCGGGCCTCGGCGCCGTGCTCGCGGTCATCTTCGGCGTCATCAGCAGCCTCACGGGCTGGCTCGCCATCCTCGGCGTGGTGCTGGTGGTGTTGGGCATCTCGGCGCTGCTCGGGTGGCTGAAGCTGCGGCGCCGGAACATGGCCGTGCTGCTCGAGGCCAACGGCTGGGCGGTGAACATCGAGATGAAGATCACCCGGCCCATGGCGCGGTTGTTCGCGTTCATCCCCGACCTCCCGAAGGGCGCGGTGCTCGACCGCACCGACATGCTCCCCGTCAGCCCGGAGGACGAGGATCACACCGTGCGCAACGTGGTGCTGGTGATCCTGCTGGCGGCGCTGATCGCGGGCGCGTGGTTCTTCCGGCGCCGGCTCCTCGGCCTCATGCACTGAACCGATCGATCAGATGTTGGCGCCGTCGTCGGCGGCGTCGGTGGCGGCCCGCAGGTCGCGCGCCACCTCGTGGGGCAGCGGAAACCACCGCAGGGCCTCGTACTCCGCGGACATCTCGGTCGGCGCCTGCACGTCGTGCGAGCGCGCCCCCACGGCGGCGATCACCGCGCGCGCCTCGTCGAGGTAGCTCTTCAGGGCCGACAGCGGCTCGGTCGCGTGGCGCGCGCGAAACTCCATCCGTCCGCCCGTGTAGCGCACGTCGCGCAGGCTCATCGGGGCCGTGCGCGGGGCGCGCCGGTGGGTCCACACGCCCGTCGCCGCGTCGAAGTCGTAGTCCGGGACGAGGCGCCAGCCGTGCTCGGCCACGAGCAGCACGGCCTCGACCACGAACTCGAACACCTCCTCGGACAGGAAGTAGTTGAAGTTCAGCCGGAACCAGCCGGGCTTGATGCCCGCGCCGCCGTGCTGCACCTCGCGGTAGTACCGGTCGGCGGTGGCGCCGTCGATGTGGAAGAGCCGGTGGCCGTAGGGCCCCGCGCACGAGCAGCCGCCGCGCGACTGGATGCCGAAGAGGTCGTTGAGGAGGGCGACGACGAAGTTCCAGTGGAGGTAGGCCTCGCCGTGGCGCACCAGCATCGAGAGGATCGACAGGCGGTCGAGCGCGGGGTTGCCCAGGATGCGGAGCTTGGGGTGCGCGCCCCAGCGCGCGATGGCCCGCCGCACGAACGACTCCTCCAGCGCGCGGATGACCGCCGCCCCGACGGCGTCCTTCAACTGGAACACCAGGCCCGCGCGGATGGACTCCAGGATCGCCGGCGTGCCTCCCTCCTCGCGGTGCTCGATGTCGGCGATGTACCCGTGCGTCCGCGGCCCCACGTAGAGCACGGTGCCCCCCGCGGGCACCACCGGGACCTCGTTGGTGAACAGCGCCCGCGCCGCCACGAGCACCCCCGGCGTGCCGGGGCCCCCGATGAACTTGTGCGGCGACAGGAACACCGCGTCCATGTGCGCGAGCCCCTCCCCCGCCGGGTGCATCTCGATGGCCACGTAGGGCCCCGCCGCGGCGTAGTCCCAGAACGACAGCGCCCCGTGCGCGTGCAGCAGCGACGCGATGGCCCGGGTGTCGCTGAGGATGCCCGTGACGTTCGACGCCGCCGAGAACGACCCGATCTTCAGGGCCCTCCCCGCGTAGCGCGCGAGGGCCGCGCGGAGGTCATCGAGGTCGATGCGACCGTCGGCGTCCTCGTCGATGGTGACCACGTCGCAGAGGGTCTCGCGCCAGCTCACCTCGTTGGCGTGGTGCTCGTAGGGGCCCACGAAGACCACGGGCCGCTCGTCCTGCGGGATGCGCTCGCTGAGCCCCCAGCGCCGGTCGGGCCCGGCCGGGATGCACAGCCCCATCGCGCGCTGCAGCAGGCTGATCGCGCCGGTGGCCCCGGCGCCGCAGAAGATCACCGCGTCCGTGGCCGCCGCCCCCACCGAGCGCGCGAGGATGGCCCGCGCGTCCTCGCGGAAGCGGTTGGTCTGCAGGCCCGTGCGCGACGAGTCGGAGTGCGTGTTGGCGTAGAGCGGCATCGCGTGCTGCCGCACGAAGTCCTCTATGAACGTGAGCGAGCGCCCCGACGCCGTGTAGTCGGCGTAGGTGACCCGCCGCAGCCCGTACGGACCGTCGACGGCCTCGTCGTCACCGATCACCGACGCGCGCACCAGGTCGATCAGCGAGGAGTTCACCGCCCCACCGTACGCGCGAGGCCCCGCGGCGCGCCACCCGCGGGGCACCACAACCCCCAAGCGTCGGCGTTGACAGCCCGGCGGGGTGGGTGGTACCCGCATCGACTCCGCGCCGGGTACTGCCGTGCGCGTCGACCACCGACTTACCAGTCAATCTACCGGAGCATCACGATGGGCAAGGGCGATCGCCGTCATTCGCAGAAGTCGATTCAGCGCGCGGGCCAGCGCAAGAAGAAGGAGCGCGCTGCCAAGAAGCTCGCCGAGCGTGCCGCCCGCTTCGCCAGCGCCGGCAAGGCCGCCGAGAAGAAGACCCGCACCCGCAAGCCCAGCGCCGCCGCCCCCTCGGCCTGATCGCCCCGCTCTCCCTCCCCCCTCCCCCGCACTCACAGCCCGTCGCGCAGCGCGATCACCGCCGCCCACCAGCGCGCGGCCGCCTCGTCGTCGGTGGTCACCGCGCGCAGGTCGCCCGTCCAGCAGAGCACCCGCGCCGGGCCCTCGCGCCACCCGGCCAGCAGCGGGTGCCGGCCGGCGTCGTCCTGCGCCCAGAGCGCCACCGTCGCGCCGTCGCGCAGCCGCACCCGGTCGAGGTGCTGCAGGCGCCGCAGCCAGCGCCCCGCCACCCGCTCGCCCTCC
>CAIOSS010001450.1 GCA_903860995.1 uncultured delta proteobacterium
GCCCGCCCGTGGCATCGCGCCCGCGCGTTGGCGCAGCGCCGCGGCGGCAGCGGGCGTGATGCCCGGCAGGCGCAGCGCGCGCTGGTACCCCGCCATGGCGGCTGCGGGCGGCAGGCGATCGAGCTGTTGCAGCACCGGCGGCGCGGGCGCCTGCTGGAGCGCCACGATGCCGAGCACCCGATCGAAGAGCGCCTCGAAGGTGGCGTAGGGCGCGCGCCCGAGGGCCGTCCACGTCTCGGCGAACTCGCGGGTGAACTCCGGGTGGGTGAGCAGCATCGCGACCGGAGCGTTGCAGCCGAAGGGCAGCGCCGCGCGGCTGTGCCCGAGGAGGTCGACGCAGTAGGCGCGCAGGCCACGGCGCACCACGACGGGGTCGAGGTCGACCGGCGCATCGGGGGCGCCGAGGGACTCGGCGATGGCGCGGGCGACGACCTCGGGCGTGGCTCGCACGAAGCTCGCGAAGGCTGCCGCGCGCTCGGCCTGGTCGGCGGTGGGCGCGAGCAGCGAGAGCACCGCGAGGTGCCCGACCGCGCACTCGCGGCAGGCGTCGGAGGCGCAGCCGGTGGCGCCGAGGTCGGCCTGACAGGACTTCAGCCGGTCGACGAGGGCCTGGCGCGGGGCGTCGCAGGCGTGGTCGACCGCGAGGTTCATCTGGGTGCGCTGGGCGACGGAGGTCTCATTGGAGCGCAGCGCGCGGGCGAAGACATCGACGCAGGTCGCGGAGTACATCGCGCACGAGGCACCGCGCACGAGCCCAGCGGTGCAGTGCTCGTAGCCGAAGGTCCCGTCGGGGTGGGTCTTGCCCACGAAGCGGTCGCGCGCGTCGGCCGACGAGCGCATGAAGTTCACCCGGAACTCCGCGCGGCGGGCGGGGTTGCTGCGCGCGCGCCAGGTCTCCTCGAGATGGGTGGTGCAGGTGCGGCAGGCCGGGGTGGTGCACTGCGGGGCGGTGGACGAGAAGTTCACCGGGGCGCCGCGGCACGGCGCCCACGGGTCGGCCGTCTTGCAGGCCATGCTCAGTCCCAGGGTGAGGAGCCACGGAGCGAACGACGAACGCATGGCGGGGGGTCTCTCTCCGTCGGGTGGTGTCAGAGGGCGGAAGTCAGTTGCCGCGGCGCTGGCAGGCCCGCATGCCGGCGGCGAGCTCGGGCGGCACGGCGGGCTCGCCGAGGATGCTCTGGCCGAAGCGCTCCCACCGCAGGCCGAAGCCCGCGCCGGGGAGGTTGGACCACCAGATGTGCATCGCGCGGCCCTTGATGTTGCGCATCGGGACGAAGCCCCAGTAGCGGGAGTCGTAGCTGTTGTCCCGGTTGTCGCCCATGACGAAGACGTGCCCCGCGGGCACCGTGCAGGGGGAGCGCACGCAGAACTCGGCCATGTTGGACTCCCGCTCGGCGGGGTCGCGCGAGAGCAGGGTGAGGTAGCTGAAGGTCCCGTGGGTCTCGCGGAAGACGCGCCGCGGGGGCACCTCGCCGTGGGTGACCCCCTCGCCGTCGTCGCCGCGCCAGGGCCCGACCTCGCAGCGCGAGAGGGGCTGCCCGTTCACCTCGACGGAGCCGTCTTCGCGCACCCAGACGCGGTCTCCGGCGAGGCCCATCACGCGCTTGATGAAGTCCTTCGCCGGGTCTTGCGGGTAGACGAAGACCACGACCTCGCCGCGGGCGACGGTGGCGCCCTGGAAGAGCCTCCGCTGCGAGTACGGAACCAGCGGCCCATAGATGAACTTGTTGACGAAGATGTTGTCGCCCACGTTGAGCGTCGGATACATCGACGGCGACGGGATCTTGAAGGCCTCGACGACGAAGGCGCGCACGCCGAGGGCGACGAGCACCGCCACGCCGATGGCCTCGATGTACTCCCGGGTGGTCCCCTTGCGGACGCTGGAGAGGTGGGTCTCCATGGCGACGTCGAGGGCGCGCACGGCCTTGGCGGCGCGGGGTGCGTCCTTGGCGGCGATGGCGTCGTCGATCGCGGCGCTGGCGTCGGTGAGGGCGACCTTCGCAGGGCCCTGGGGGTTGGCCTTCTTCGCGAGGCGCTCGTACTCCTGCTGGAGTTCGCGGGCCTCCGAGGTGATGGTGCGGAGGTCCATCACCCCGAGGCCGCGGGCGCCCATCACCCGGTCACGCACCCCGAGCACCACCACCTCGAGCACCGCGAAGGCCAGGAGGTACTGCCACGGCGCGGCGTCATCGATGACGTGCAGGAGCGCGAGGGACTGCACCAGCGCGACGGCCAGCGCGGCGGGGATGACGAAATACCAGGCCGCGTACCAGATCCGGTCCTGGAATGTGGGAGAGCTCATCGACACCTCGCGCGGGCCATCGGTAGGGCGGCCTATCACTCGATCTTCAGGATGGCTAGAAACGCCTCCTGGGGGATGTCGACGGAGCCGACGGACTTCATGCGCTTCTTGCCCTCCTTCTGCTTCTCGAGCAGCTTGCGCTTGCGCGAGATGTCGCCGCCGTAACACTTGGCGGTGACGTTCTTTCGGATGGCGCCGATGGTCTCGCGGGCGATGATCTTGCCGCCGATGGCCGCCTGGATGGCGACCTCGTACTGCTGCCGCTGGATCACCTCCTTGAGCTTCGAGGCGAGGTCGCGGCCGCGGCGGTGCGACTTCTCCTTGTTCAGGATCACGCTGAGGGCGTCGACGGGCTCGCCGTTGACGAGCATGTCGACGCGCACGAGGTCGCCCTCGCGGTAGCCGATGAGCTCGTAGTCCATCGAGGCGTAGCCCTTCGAGGCGCTCTTGAGCTTGTCGAAGAAGTCGAAGAGCACCTCGTTGAGGGGCATCTCGTAGGTGAGGATCACCCGCTCGGGCCCGTTGTACTGCATCCCGATCTGGGTGCCGCGACGGTCCTGGCAGAGCTGCATGATGACCCCGACGCTGGTGGCCGGGGTGTGCAGGGTCACCTTGAGGAAGGGCTCGTCGATAGCGAGGATGCGCCCCGGGTCGGGGAGCCGCGAGGGGTTCTCGACGTCGACGGTCTCGCCGTTACGGAGGCGCACCCGGTACACCACGCTGGGGGCGGTGGTGATGAGGTCGAGGTTGTACTCGCGCTCCAGGCGCTCCTGGATGATCTCCATATGGAGGAGCCCCAGGAAGCCGCAGCGGAACCCGAAGCCGAGCGCGTCGGAGGTGTCGGGGTCGAAGCGGAACGAGGCGTCGTTGAGCCGGAGCTTCTCGAGGGCGTCGCGCAGGGCGGTGTAGTCCACGCTGTCCGTCGGGAAGATGCCCGCGAACACCATGGGCTTGACCTCCTTGTACCCGGGGAGGGCCTCGGTGGCGCGGCGCTTGGCGTGGGTGATGGTGTCGCCGACCTTGGTGTCGTGCACCGAGCGGATGTTGGCCGCGAGGAAGCCCACCTCCCCGGGCCCGAGCTCCGCCAGGGCGATGGGGTGCGGGGTGAACACGCCGATCTCCGTGACCTCGTACTCGCGCTGCGTGGCCATCAGGTAGACCTTGTCGCCCTTGCGGAGCGTGCCTTCCATGACGCGCACCACCACCACGGCGCCGCGGTAGCTGTCGTACCAGCTGTCGAAGAGCAGGGCGCGGAGGGGCGCCTTCGGGTCGCCCGTCGGGGGCTTCACCTTCTTCACGATCGACTCGAGGATGTCCTTGATGCCGATGCCGGTCTTGCCCGAGGCGAGCACGGCCTCGGAGGCGTCGATGCCGACGACGTCTTCGATCTCCTGGCGGGTGCGGTCGGCGTCGGCGCTCGGCAGGTCGACCTTGTTGAGCACCGGGATGATGTTGAGGTTGGCCTCGGCGGCCAGGTACACGTTGGCGAGGGTCTGCGCCTCGACCCCTTGGGTGCAGTCGACCACGAGCAGCGCGCCCTCGCAGGCCGAGAGCGAGCGCGAGACCTCGTAGGTGAAGTCGACGTGTCCGGGGGTGTCGATGAGGTTCAGCTGGTAGAGCTGCCCGTCGTCGGCGGTGTACTGGAGCCGCACGTGCTGGGCCTTGATGGTGATCCCGCGCTCGCGCTCGATGTCCATCTTGTCGAGGAACTGCTCGACGCGCTCGCGCGCCGAGAGTGCCCCGGTGAAGTCGAGGATGCGGTCGGCCAGCGTGCTCTTGCCGTGGTCGATGTGCGCGATGATGGAAAAATTGCGGATGTTCTGCGGTTCAGTCGACATGTTCAGCCGACCGGCGTCCTAGCAGATTTCCGCGGGCGGTGAGTGCCCGTCTCTTCAGGTCGGACGACGAGGGGTCGTGTTGTCGACCAGCGGGAGCTGGCCCGGCAGCTTCTCGTGATGCTTCTGCAGAACCATGTTGATGCCCTCGCGGATGAACTCCGCCATGGGCACCTTGGTGCGCTCGTTGAGGAGCTTCAACTGCTCGAGCTGCTCGGGCTCGATGTAGATCGTCGTCGAGACCTTCTTGCGCGGCATGGCCCTTTGTCCCGCAGCGATCGGTTGCAGAGGCAGTCCCTCATCCCGGGGGATGGAGAGGTTCGCGATCGCGGCGCTTCCGAGCTTTTCGTCCACGATGTACCTTTCCACGACCCAAAGACCGGGTTGCCAATGCATGTACCCTACGATGCGGGTAGGTGCACCGTCAACGCGATCTTCCATGTAGCCCGAGTCACCTGCCGACATTCCAGGCTTTGGCCTGGTGATGGCTGTCTGACGGGACAGTCTTGCAAGACTTCGGGGGGAATGGCAGGCGCGCTTGCCGCGGGGGTGTGCGGGTCTTTACAGTAGGTCGTCCGCGATGAGCGCGGCCGATGGGGTCTGCGACGTGGACGGAGCGAGTGCATGACGGAGCGGGTACGGGTGGCGGCGGCGGTCGCGATATTGTTGCTGGGTTGTTCGGGCGACGCGACGTCCGGGCCGGGTCGGCGGGCGGGCGAGAGCGCGGCGGCCTCCCGGGAGCCGCGGAGCGCGGCGATGCCCCACGAGGCCTGCGTGGCGGGGACGAACATCTCGACGCTGGACGTGAACGGTGACGGCCAGGTGGATATCCGCACGGAGATGGCCGACGGTCGGCCGCGGTGCCGGGAGACCGATGCCAACTTCGACGGCCGGGCGGACATCTACCGCTGGTTCGAGCCATCGAGCGGGCAGGTGACCCGGGTGGAGGAGGACTACGACTTCGACGGCCGGGTCGACGTGGTGGCCTCGTTCGAGGGCGGGGTGATCGCGCACGACGTGATGGACACCAACTTCGACGGGCTCACGGACACCTGGCGCACCTACCGGGGCGGTCGGGTGATCGAGCTCCGCCGCGACGCCGACGGCGACGGCCGGGTCGACACCTGGGAGCGCTTCGACGACACCGGCCGGGTGACCTACTCGGCCACCGACGCGAACCGCGACGGCACGCCCGACGAGGATGACGCTGGAACTCCGGCGCCGGCGGTGGATGGCGGGACCGCGGCTGCGGCGGTGGCGGCGCCCGCTCCGGCGACCGGGACCCAGAAGGGGGCACGGCGATGAAGCGGTGGATGTCCATGGCGGCGCTGGTGGCGCTGGGGTGCTCGTCGACGTCGACGAACGCGCGGCGGCTGGTGCTGCGGAGCGCCACGGGTTTGCAGACGACGACGGCGCGGGAAGACCGAAGCCGGTGTGACGCGACGCGCCCCGGGCGATCGTCGAGCGAGTACGACACCAACAGCGACGGGATGCCCGACGTGCGGAAGGTGTTCCAGACGGTGGGCGAGGCGTCCGAGGTGCACTCGGTGCTGGTGTGCCGCGAGGTCGACCTCAACCACGACGGCAGCAAGGACGTGTTCCGCTTCTACAACGACGAGGGGCGAACCCTGCGCGAAGAGGAAGACCGGGACTTCGACGGCCGCATCGACGTGATCACGTACTTCGAGGGCGGAGACGTGGTGCGGCGGGAGTTCGACACCAACACCGACGGCATGGTCGACATGCGTCTGTACTTCCGCGACCACCGGGCATTCCGGGCCGAGCGCGAGCTGCAGGCCGACAGCAGCCCGGACTTCCACGCCGACTACTGGGAGTTCTACGACACCCACGGCAACGTCGTGCGCATCGGGTGGGACTACGACCACGACGGCCGCGCCGACCGGTGGGACCGCATCGACCGCCTCGCACCGCAGCGCCCGCAGGCCAACGCCTCGCAGCCGTCCTCGCAGCCCGCGCCGCCTCCCGGGATGCCCGCCGCGCCGACGGCTGCTCCGACGACCCCGACGACCCCGGCGACCCCTGCCGCGGCGACCCCGACCCCCGCGACCCAGACCCCCGCGACCCCGAGCGCAACCCAGTGACGACCTCCAAGGGTGAGCGTTTGCAGAAGGTGCTCGCGCGAGCGGGCGTCGCGTCCCGCCGACACGCGGAAGACCTGATCACGGCCGGGCGCGTTCGCGTCAACGGCCGGGTGGTGACCGAGATGGGGGTCCGCGTCGACCCTCGCCGGGACAAGGTCGAGCTCGACGGCAAGCGGCTGGTCTCCGAGCCGCTGGTGCACGTCGTGATGCACAAGCCGCGGGGCGTGATGACCACGCTCAGCGACCCGGAGGGACGCCCGACCGTGGCGGACATCCTCAAGAACCTCCCGGCGCGGGTGTACCCCGTCGGACGGCTGGACTTCCACACGTCGGGGGTGATGCTCGCAACCAACGACGGAGCCCTGGCGCAGGCGTTGTTGCACCCGCGCAAGTCGGTTCCGAAGACGTACGTCTGCAAGGTGCGCGGGGTGGTCACCGACCTGCAACTCGACAAGCTCCGGGAGGGCGTGATGCTGGCGCCGTCGGAGAGCGACCCCGATGAGGCGCCCCGCAAGACGCTGCCGGCAGATGTGAAGTTGCTTCGGCACACCCCGTCGATGGTGTCCGACGAGCGCGGCGAGCCCATCAACGACGGCGCGACCTGGATGGAGGTGACCCTCCGCGAGGGGCGCACGCGGCAGATCCATCGCATGGCAGAGGCCGTCGGGCTCTTCGTGATGCGCCTCGCGCGGCTGTCGTTCGCGGGCATCACGGCGGAGGGGCTGCGGCCCGGCGAGAAGCGCGCGCTGACCGACGACGAGGTCACGCTGCTGCGGCGCGAGTACCTGCGCCCCGCGGAGGGCGCGGCGCTGCTCAAGGGGCACGACGGCGACTACCCCGAGGCGGTCGACCCGGACGAGGAGCCTGCGTCGGCGCCGGTGCGCAAGCGCGCGGTGAAGCGCCCCGGGGGCGGCGCGGGTCGCGCGGCGGGCAAGACCGTGAGCGCGTCGAAGGACGCCAGCGGCGGGACGGCCCGCGGTGCGAAGAAGCCGACGAGCACGACCGGGGCCGCGGCGGGCTCGCCGAAGGGCTCGACGATCTCGACGCGACGGGACGGGAAGGCCCCCGCGGGCCGAAGTGATGCCGCAGCGAACGCCGGTCCGAAGCGCGGCGGCAGCGCGCGCGACGATCGTGGCGCGAGCGGCGGGCGCAGCGCTCCGGGTGGTCGCAGCGGCGGCCGCAGCGGCGGTCGCGGCGGTCGCGGCGGTCGCGGCGGTGGGGCGTAAACAATTTCGTTGACGGTCGAAGGGGAGGGCGATAGAAGCGCTCATCCCTGACGCGGGGTGGAGCAGCCTGGTAGCTCGTCGGGCTCATAACCCGAAGGTCGTAGGTTCAAATCCTGCCCCCGCAACTGATCGCTGTGTACGGCCGGATCCGGTGTAAAACCCGGGTCCGGCCGTAACGCGTTTTGGGCCCACACCTGCTGCGCACACGCCGGACGAGCTAGGGCCCGCAGAGCCCTCGCGCCGACGCGGTCAGCTCATCGCGGGACAGAGCGCGCCAGTAGAAGGCGACCTCGTCGATCCGACCGACGAAGCAGGTCCTGGAGTCGGAGTTCGCGTTCGCGCCGGGGGCGCCCGCGACACATCGGCCGACGCCGAGGTAGGTCGGCGTCTGGGTCGGATCATCGAGGCTGCCGACGATCCGCATCGACGCGCCCTCGGCGCCGTCGACGGCGAGGAAGATCATGCCCGCGCGGCGGACGAGCGCGGCGTGATGCCACAGTCCGTCGCTGAGGCCCGGCGGCGACGCGAGCGTGGTCAGGCTCACGCTCGTGCGCACCTCGACGACGACCCTTCGAACGTCGGTGAGGTTGATGTCCTCGCCGGTCGCCGTCCGCAGGCCGCCCCAGCACGACTCGCGCTTCGACAGCATGACGCCGCCGCGGGTCGAGCTGAACCAGAGCGCGATGGTGAAGTTGCCGTCGCCGAAGTTGCCGACCTCCGGCGGGATCGACGCGTACTGGTGGGCGCCGTCGATGAACCTCACCGGCGCGAAGCGACCTCCGGCCGCCGCCGCGGGCTGTGGGGGGAGACAGGCGGGCTGCAAGCACAGCGCGCTGACGGCGAGCGCAGAGAAGGACACGAGGTGATGGGTACGGGTCATCACGATGTCGGGTGCCCCTGCGGGGGGGGAATGAAGCGGCGTGGACGCTCCGGCGAGCGGCTGAATCTAAGCGGATTTCGACCGCCGCGCTCGATCGCAGCCTTGTGTGTGGAACAATCCGTCCGACCGCGCCTTCGACCGCGCGGGAGAGGAGCCCCGCCACCCGATGAGCACATCGAGCTCGAAGACCCACGGACTCCGCGTCGAGCGGATGAGGGCCTCGCCGCGGTATACCGACGGCAGCTTCCACAACACCCGCCCCGTGTCGCCGGGCCTGAAGAAGGGCAGCGTCGCGCCGACGGTGAAGGAGTTCCTGCTGGGGGGACAGCGGCGGACCCCGCCGGGGCCGCTGCCCTCCATGAGCCCGCTGGCGCAGTGGGCGCGGCCCGTCGAGACGGGGCTGCGCGCTACCTGGCTCGGTCACTCGACGGTGCTCGTCGAGATCGACGGCGTGCGGGTGCTCACCGACCCCGTGTGGGGCGAGCGCGTGTCGCCCCTGAGCTTCGCCGGGCCGAAGCGCTTCCAGCCCGTGCCCGTCTCCCTCGACGCGCTGCCGCCGCTCGACGCGGTGATCATCTCCCACGACCACTTCGACCACCTCGACCACCCCACCATGCTCGCGCTCGCCCGGCGCGACGTGCCCTTCTTTACCTCGCTCGGCGTGGGCGCCCACCTGGAGGCGTGGGGCGTCCCGCCGTCGCGCATCACCGAGCTCGACTGGTGGGATCGCGTCGAGCTGCCCGGCGCCGAGCTGTCCATCACCGCCGCGCCTTCGCAGCACTTCTCCGGGCGGGTGCTCGGCGGCCGCAACGCCACGCTCTGGTCGTCCTTCGTGCTGCGTGGGCCGCGACACGCGGTCTTCTTCAGCGGCGACACGGGGCTCACCCCCGAGTACGGGGAGATCCGTCGGCGCCTCGGCCCCTTCGACCTGGTGATGCTGGAGGTGGGGGCGTTCCACCCGGCGTGGGGGGACATCCACCTCGGTCCAGCCAACGCGCTCGAGGCGCTTTCGCTGCTGGGCGGCGGGAGCCTCCTGCCGGTGCACTGGGGCACCTTCAACCTCGCCATCCACGCGTGGGACGAGCCCGCCGAGACGCTCATCGAGCTCGCGCCCGCGCAGGGAGCGCACGTCGTGATGCCGCGCCTCGGCGAGGCCGTGGAGCCCTCCCGGGCCGAGCGGGTCACGCCCTGGTGGCGCGCGGCGGCGGCGGCCGTGAAGGGCGCGGCGGCCGAGCCCGAAGCGCTGGCCCCGGCCGCGGAGGGAGACCCCGACGCGCGCGTCGAGTGGCCCATCGACTGAAGAGGTGTTGATCCATGTCTCCCGTCGGCAACGCGGCGGGGCACGTCGCCATGCGGCGTCAGAGCGATTCACCGCACAGAGAGTGCGGTTTCATCGCTCTTCCTTGCCTGGCTCGCGCCGCGCCACGCTGCCTCGGTCCGACATTGATCAACACCTCTTGAGCTGCACCCGCCACGTGACGATCACCGCCACGCAGCCCGACGAGGTGCTCGGCGCCGCGGCGGCGGGCGTGGGCGACCTCGACGGCGATGGCTACGGCGACATCGCCGTGTCGTCGCAAACCGC
>CAIOSS010001451.1 GCA_903860995.1 uncultured delta proteobacterium
AGCCCCTCTCCATTCATGGAGAGGGGCGGCGCGGCAGCGCAGGGTGAGGTCACCAGGGAGCTGTCATGTTCGTGAAGTCACGCTGGTACTCGCAGCGCATCGGGTGCGAGGCGACGCTCGCCCGCTGGGGCACCCTCGGGCAGCCGGTGCTGGTGTTCCCGACCGCGGGCGGCGACGCCGAGGAGATCGAGCGCTTCCTGATGATCCGCGCGCTCGAGCCCCTGCTCTCCTCGGGGCGCATCAAGATCTACTCGCCCGACAGCGTGGCGGGGCGGGTGTGGTTCAACAAGGAGGGCTCGCCGGAGCACCGGATGGCGATGCAGCACCGCTATCACGAGTGGATCCGCCACGAGGTGGTGCCGGCTATCTACATGGACTGCAAGACCGACGGGATCCCCATCTGGACCGCGGGCGCCTCCATCGGGGCCTTCCACGCCGCGGCGGCGGTGTGCCGCTCGCCCGACGTGTTCCACAAGTCGCTGTCGATGAGCGGCACGTACAACCTGATGCGCTTCATCGAGAGCGACACGCCCTCGAACGCCTTCAAGCGCGTGTCGCCGCTGTACATGGTGCCGCGGCTGGAGGGGAAGCACCTGGAGGTGCTGCGCACCCGCTTCCTGCAGATCGTGACGGGCGAGGGGCGCTGGGAGAACCTCGGCGAGAGCTACGGGCTCGCCAACGCGCTGGGCGCGCAGGGCATCCCCAACCACGTCGACTCCTGGGGGCCCGACTGGCACCACGACTGGGTCACCTGGCGTGAGATGCTCCCGAAGTATCTGGATCAGTGGACGCGGTGAGGAGCTGACATGAGCGGGCAGGAGACCAAGGGGCACAAGCACATCGACGGCGAGCTGGAGGGCACCTCGCGGCGGCGCTTCATGCGCGCGCTGCTCACCGACCTGCGGGCGCTCGAGCGCATGCTGGAGGAGGGCCTCTTCGAGCGCGGCATCGAGCGCATCGGCGCCGAGCAGGAGCTGTTCATCGTCGACCGCGCGTACCACCCCGCGCCGGGCGCGCTGAAGATCCTCGAGCGGCTCAACGACTCGCACTTCACCACCGAGCTCGGGCTCTTCAACCTGGAGATCAACGCCGACCCGCAGCCCTTCGCGGGCGCCGGGCTCCGGCAGATGGAGGCGCAGCTCACCGAGCTCTACGCGCGGGTGCGCGCCGCCGCCGCGGACGTGGAGATGACCCCGGTGCTCGCGGGCATCCTGCCGACCATCGGCAAGACCGACCTCGGGCTCGACAACATGGTGCCCAACCCGCGGTACCTCACCCTCAGCCGCGCGATGAACAACGCCCGCGGCGAGGCCTTCGACTTCTCCATCCGCGGCCTCGACGAGCTCGTGGTGAAGCACGACTCGGTCATGGTCGAGTCGTGCAACGCGAGCTTCCAGGTGCACCTGCAGCTGGCCGACCCCGACCGCTTCGCCAACGCGTACAACCTCGCGCAGCTGCTGCTGGCGCCGGTGCTGGCGGCGTCCACCAACTCGCCGGTGCTCTTCGGCCGGCGGCTGTGGGCGGAGACCCGCATCGCCCTCTTCGAGCAGGCGTGTGACATCCGCACGCCGGGGATGCACCTGCGCGAGTCGGCGGGGCGCGTGTCCTTCGGGCGCGAGTGGCTGCGCGGCAGCGTGGTGGACCTCTACAAAGAGAACGTCGCGCGCTTCCGCGCCCTCGTGGGCACCGAGCTGGAGGAGGACGGCATCGCCGCGCTCGACGCCGGGCGCGTGCCCGACATGAAGGCCCTGCGGCTGCACAACGGCACCATCTACCGGTGGAACCGCGCGTGCTACGGCATCTCCGAGAACGGCAAACCGCACCTGCGCATCGAGCTGCGGGTGCTGCCCTCGGGGCCCACCATCGCCGACGAGGTGGCGAGCAGCGCGCTCTGGCTGGGGCTGATGAGCGAGCTCGGCGCGACCATCGACGACATCACCACGCGGGTGGATTTCGACCACGCGCGGGCCAACCTGTACGCCGCCGCGCGCGACGGACTCGGGGCGCGGTTGATGTGGCTCGACGGCGAGGAGGTGCTCGCGCAGACGCTGCTGCTCGACCGGCTGCTGCCGATGGCGAAGTCGGGCCTCGACCGGGCGGGCGTCGACCCGGCGGACAGCGAGCGGTACCTGGGCATCATGGAGCGGCGCATCCGCACGATGCACACCGGCTCGCGCTGGACCCTCGACTCCCTCGCGGGGATGAAAAACCGCGGGACCCAGGGCGCGCGGCTGACGGCGCTGACCGCGGCGATGATCGCGCGGCAGAAGACCGACGCGGTGGTGGCCGACTGGGCGCCCGCGCGGCTCGACGAGAACGACAGCGCGCGCACCGGGTACCACAAGGTGTCGCAGTACATGACCACGGACATCTTCACGGTGCGCCCCGATGATCCGGTGGAGCTGGTGGCCGACCTGATGAGCTGGGAGCGCATCCGGTACGTGCCCGTGGAGGACGACAAGGGCCGGCTGGTGGGGCTCGTGTCGCAGCGCGTGGTGCTGCGCTACCTCGCCGACCTGGCGAAGCAGTCGCGCGAGGCCGGCGCGGAGAGCATCCCCGTGGCGGACATCATGCGCCGCGAGCTCATCACGGTGACGCCCGACACGCGCACCCTCGACGCGACCGCGCTGATGCAGAAGCACCGCATCGGGTGCCTGCCGGTGGTGCAGGACGGGCACATCGTCGCGGTGCTCACCGAGGAGGACTTCGTGGGCCTCGCGTCGAAGGTGCTCGCGGGGGACGGCGCGCCGGCGTCCGCCCCGCCGGAAGGGTGAAGGCCCGGCGGCGCGTGCTAGAGACCGTCGCCATGACAGCACCCATCCCAGACCTCGGCGGCCGCGAGATCGGCCGGCACGTCGGAGCGGGCCCCGGACCGACGCTGGTGGCGGTGGCGGGCGTGCACGGCAACGAGCCCGCGGGCATCGAGGCGGCGCGGCGGGTGTTCGCGCGCATCGAGCGGGGGGGCGTGGCGGTGCGGGGCGAGCTGGTGGTGCTCGCGGGCAACGTCGGGGCCCTGAAGCGCGGCGTGCGCTACGAGAGCAAGGACCTCAACCGGCAGTGGAGCGAGGCGAGGGTGGCGGCGCTGCGCTCGCCGGGCTGGGCCCCCGCCGACGCGGAGGACCGTGAGCAGGTGGAGCTGCTGGGTGCCATCGAGGCGGCGCTGGGGCGCGCGCGGGGCCCGGTGACGCTGGCCGACCTGCACACGTCGAGCGCGTCGGGGGTGCCCTTCGTGCTGTTCGGCGACACGCTGGCGCAGCGGCGCTTCGTGGGGGCCTTCCCCCTCCCGGTGATCATCGGGCTGGAGGAGCAGGTCGACGGCGCCCTCACCGAGTACTGGACCCGCCGGGGGTGCGTGACCTTCACCGTCGAGGGCGGGCAGCACGGCGACCCGGCGAGCGTCGACAGCCTGGAGTCGGTGCTGTGGCTGGCGCTGCACGAGGCGGGGCTCATCGAGGGCGCGGCGCTGCCCGAGGTGCGCGGCGGGTACGAGGGCCTCGACGCGCGGCGGGGCGACCTCCCGCGGGTGCTGGAGGTGGTCTCGCGGCGGGCGATCACGGCCGAGGACACCTTCGTGATGGAGCCGGGCTTCCGCAACATCGCGCGGGCGCGGGCGGGGCAGTTGCTGGCGCGCGACCGCCGCGGGGACATCGTGGCGCCCTACGACGGCGTGGTGATCCTGCCGCTGTACCAGGGCCTCGGGAGCGACGGGTTCTTCTGGGGCCGCGAGGTGAGCGACGCGCGGCTGCGGGCGTCGCGGGTGCTGCGCCGCTGGGGGGTCGACCGGCTGCTCCCGTGGCTGCCGGGCGTGGCGCGCGACCCCGAGCGGGCGACGCGCTTCGTGGTGCACCCGCAGGGCGCGCGGCTGGTGCCCCTGGGGGTGTTCCACATCTTCGGGTACCGCCGGGTGCGCGAGCGCGGCGGCGCGCTCACCGTCGAGCGCCAGGTCGATTAGAGCCGCCCGAGACCTCACCCCCCAGCCCCCTCTCCATGAATGGAGAGGGGGTGAAAAAAGCTAGAATTCAAGCCATTTTGTCTCAC
>CAIOSS010001452.1 GCA_903860995.1 uncultured delta proteobacterium
CCGCGAGGCCTCGCCGGTGTCCGCCACCCAGAGCGCCGCGCCCGCGTGGCCCAGGCGCCGCCGCCGCTCGGCCGCGCCCACCAGGGACATCGCCCGGCGCGCCGCGCCCTCTGCCGGCACCGCGTCGTCGCGGAACATCCCCGCCGCCACCGTGTCGTTGGTGAGCGCGTCGATCATCACGAAGGCGCCGGTCACCCGGTTGGCGGTGTACGCGTCGAGGAAGAGCGGCCGCGCGCACGACACCACCACCCGCCCGATGTCGTTGAGCGCCATCCCCTCGGCCTCGAGGGTCTCCAGGCTCTCCAGGTCGGTGCGCCCGAGCACCCGCTCGATGCGCGCCGGGACCACCCGCGTCGTGTGCTTCACCAGGTAGCTGAGGCGCAGGTCGAGCGGGCGCTCGCTCATCCACACGAGGTCGGCCACCGCGCGCTCCACCGCGCGGGGCTCGGCGCCGCAGTGCACCAGCATGTCGCCGCGCGAGACGTCCACCTCGTCGGCGACGCGCACCGTCACGCTCATCGGCGCGTGGGCCACCGCGAGCTCTCCCTCCCAGGTGTCGATCGACCGCACCGTGGTCTCGCGCCGGGAGGGCAGCACCCGCACCCGGTCGCCCGGGCGCAGCGCCCCGGAGGCCACCTGCCCTGCGAAGCCGCGGTAGTCGAGGTGCGGCCGCAGCACGAGCTGCACCGGGAAGCGCATCGGCGCGAGGTCGACCGCCGTCCCGACGGGCACCCGCTCCAGGTACTCCAGCAGCGTCGGGCCGTCGTACCACGGGGTCTTCAGCGAGCGCGCGACCACGTTGTCGCCGCGCCGCGCGCTCACCGGCAGCGTGCTCACGTCGTGGAACCCGAGCCGCCGCGCGAAGGCGCCGAACTCGTCGCGCAGCCGCGCGAAGACCTCCGCGTCGAAGCGCACGAGGTCCATCTTGTTGACGCACACCAGCAGGTTGGGGATGCCCAGCAGCGAGGCGATGTACGCGTGCCGCCGGCTCTGGGGCAGCACCCCGAGGCGCGCGTCGAGCAGGATGAGCGCCACGTCCGCGGTCGACGCCCCGGTCGCCATGTTGCGCGTGTACTGCACGTGCCCCGGCGTGTCGGCGAGGATGTACTTCCGCCCCGGGGTGGTGAAGTACCGGTACGCCACGTCGATGGTGATGCCCTGCTCGCGCTCGGCCTTGAGCCCGTCGGTGAAGAGCGAGAAGTCGATCTCGTCGCCCTCCGCCTTGCCGCCCGCGCCGTCTCCGTCGTGGATGGCGCCCCTCGCGCTGGCCTTCTTCACCGACGCGAGCTGGTCGTCGTACACGCCGTTGGCGTCGTGCAGCAGGCGCCCGATGAGGGTGCTCTTGCCGTCGTCCACCGAGCCCACCGTGACGAAGCGCAGCAGCTGCTTGCGCTCGTGCCGCGCGAGCCACCCCTCGACGTCGCGCGCGATCTCTCCCTGGTCGTTCATGTCAGAAGTAGCCTTCGCGCTTCTTCAGTTCCATGGACGCCTCTTCATCATGGTCGATGAGGCGCCCCTGCCGCTCGGAGCTGCGCGCCAGCAGCATCTCCTGGATGATCTCCGGCAAGGTCGTGGCCGTCGAGGGCACCGCCCCGCTCAGGGGGTAGCAGCCCAGCGTGCGGAAGCGCACGCTGCGCATCTGGGGCACCTCGCCGGGCCGCAGCGGCATCCGGTCGTCGTCGACCATGATGAGCGCGCCCTCGCGCTCGACCACCGGGCGCGCCGCCGCGAAGTACAGCGGCACGAGGGGGATGCCCTCCAGGTAGATGTATTGCCAGACGTCCAGCTCGGTCCAGTTGGAGAGGGGGAAGGCCCGGATGCTCTCGCCCTTGCGCACGCGGCCGTTGTAGAGGTTCCAGAGCTCGGGCCGCTGGCTCTTCGGGTCCCACTGCCCGTGCCCGTCGCGGAAGGAGTACACCCGCTCCTTCGCGCGGGACTTCTCCTCGTCGCGCCGCGCCCCGCCGAAGGCCGCGTCGTAGCCACCCTCGCCGAGCGCCTGGAGCAGCGCGTGGGTCTTCATCACGGTGGTGTACTTCGAGCTGCCGTGGTCGAAGGGGTTGATGCCCTGCGCGAGGCCCTCGCGGTTGGTGTGCACCCGCAGGTCGAGCCCCAGCTCCTTGGTGAAGCGGTCGCGGAACTCGATCATCGCGCGGAACTTCCACGTCGTGTCGATGTGCAGCAGGGGGAAGGGCAGCGGCGCCGGGTGGAAGGCCTTCAGCGCGAGCCGCAGCATCACCGCCGAGTCCTTGCCGATGGAGTAGAGCATCACCGGGTTGGCGAACTCCGCCGCCACCTCGCGAATGATGTGGATGCTCTCCGCCTCCAGCGCCTTCAGATGCGTCCAACGCGAGCGATCAATCTCCACGGGTATCCACTATACCAGACGGCTTGTTCAGGCAAGTGAAGGCGTGCGCCGGAGGTCGACCCGCGGCGACCGCTCGGGCTGCGCCCCGGACCGTTCGCGGGCGAGGCGGGTGTGGCCGCGGGCGGACGAGCGTACCGTCGGGCCATGGAGACTCCTGCGCCGCGTCGGTCGTGGTCATGGCTCGGGGACGCGGGCCTCGCGCTGTTGTTGTGCACCGGCTACGGCGCGCCCGTCGCGCTCGCGCTCGGCGGCGCGGCGAGCGCCCTCATGACCCTCATCAGCCCGTACCTCACGGGCGTCGCGATGATGCTCTCGGCCCTCCTCGCCTTCGGCGGGTGGCTGGTGGCCGGGATCAAGGTCTACCAGGGGGTCCGCGACAAGGGGCGCGGCGGGTACATGGTGGCGCTCGACGTGCTGGTCCTCGCGGCGCTGCCCGCGTGGGGCCTCGCGCTCAACTTCGCGACGCTCTCGTCCAGCTGCCGCACGACCTCCTGCGACCCGGGGCCGTCGATGTTCCGGGTGCTGGGCGCGCGGGGCATCGTCGGTCTGGTCGCCGTGCACGCGCTCACGGCGCTGGCCTACGCGGTCTCGCGCCGCCGGCCCGCGCGGCTGCGCCCGGGCGCCGAGCTCATGGTGCACGCCGTCCTCCTGGTGGGCATCGGGCTTCAGGCCGCGCTCGCCGTGCAGTTCGCCGACCTGCTCTGGGCGCTGGTGGCCTTCCCCGTCACGCTCCCGCTGGCGGCGCCCCTCGTCACCGCCGGGCTCTACGCCCACGAGCTCGTCGCCCGCCTGCGGCGCCGCGGCGTCGACGCCCTCGCGCCCGCCCCCGCCGCGCCCGACGCCGTGTACCGCGCCTCGACGGCGACCGTGCCCGCGACCGTCGACGCGCCCGTGCACCGCCCCACGCTGCTGGCGGCGCTGGTCACCGCGCCCGCGCTCGCCGGGGCCTACGCCGTGGTCATGGCCGCGGCGCATCGCCGCCCCGCCGCGGCGATCGAGGTGTTCACCGACACCTGCGGTCACGCCCTGTCTCGGCTGCCCATCGCGCACGTCGTGGTGAGCGACTGCCACTACCTCTGCACCGTGGCGGCCCGGGGCACGCCGTCGCTGGTGCGCCCCGAGCGCCTGGGCCGTCGCAACGGGCACCCCATCCTGGTCAACCGCCAGCTCGCGGTGGCCAACGCCTTCGAGGACCTCCTGCACGCCCGCTGGCCGCGCTTCGGCCGCGCCGCGCGCGCCACCTACGACCGACTCGGGCTCCCGGTGAGCCGATACATCACCCGCACCTGGATGGCCGACGCGGTCTTCCTGGCCATGAAGCCCCTCGAGTGGGCCTTCTACGCGACGCTGCTCCTGCTCGACCGCGACGACCCCGAGGCCCGCATCGACCGCATGTACCGCTGAGCGGCACTCCGCTGCGCGCCGACGAACGCACCCCGTTCGGGCCCGGGCGGCGTCCTCAAAACGACTCAAATTCCAGCACGGAGCGACGAATCGCGATCGTTCATCTCCTGGGCGTTCGAGGGCTCGGGTGTCGTCCGGTCCTTCTCATCTGGCACCTCACCATTGGGTCTATTCGACATGGCGGGCAACGTCTGGGAGCGGACACTGGATTGGTATGGCGGCTTTTCGAAGGCGTCCGGGTCCAATCCGACAGGTCCCGCCAGACAC
>CAIOSS010001453.1 GCA_903860995.1 uncultured delta proteobacterium
ATCCTCAAGAGTCTCCTGGCGGCAGCGGCAGCGGCAGCGGCGACGATGACGGGCTGCGCCCTGGAGTCGGTCGGGCCGGCGGACTGCATCCACTGTTCGACCTCCCAGCAGGAGGGCGCGATCTCAGCGCGCGACGCGGGCGCCCCCCCAGCGACGGCCTCCGCGGGTGAGGCCGCCGCGTGCGCGGCCTTCCAGACGGTGCGGGGCAGCCAGACGCAGACCGCGACGTGGGCCTCTGCGGCGAGCGACCGCTGCGGCCTCGGGTCGCTCCCCGACCCGACGCGCCAGGCCTCCATCGAGTGGGTGAACTACTACCGCGGCCTCGTCGGCCTCGCGCCGGTGCGCGAAGACCGCGGCGACCGGGCCCCCGCGCAGGCCTGCGCCGTTCTGCTCGAGCGCAACGGGCAGCTCTCCCACACGCCGCCCGCGACCTGGGCCTGCGCCACGCTGATGGGCCGCGACGCCGCCGGCCGCAGCAACCTCTCGGGCAACCCGGGCTTCCCGATGAGCCCGTGGTACGCGGTGCGCGGCTGGGTCGACGAGGGGCGCGACCTGTCCAACACCCTCGGCCACCGGCGATGGCTGCTCAGCCCGGAGCTGCACACGATGTCGTACGGGCAGACCGCCAGCTTCGCCTGCATGACCCTCGGGCTCGGGGCGCGGGCCGCCGGGGCGCCGCGCTGGGTCGCCTGGCCGCCCGCGGGCTGGGTGCCGAGCGCCGTGATGAGCACGATCTGGTCGTTCTCGAAGTCCGGGGCGGGCGCGGCGGGGACGCGGGTGGAGGTTTTCCGCGACGGCGTCGCGATGGCGGTCACCGCGGTCGTGCGCCGGGCGGGGTATGGCGACGACACCATCAGCTGGGAGGTGCCCACAGTGTCGGCAGGGAGCGTCTATCGGGTGCGGGTTAGCCTCCCGGGTGAGCCGTCCATCGAGTACGAAGTCAGGTCCACGAGTTGCTCACGTCGTTGAGTTGAGACAACAACCGGTCACGGTCCTGAGAGTGGAGGCCTAGACGTTGATGGGTGAGTTCGCGATGCTGCCGGCCGGAGCCATGGTGGCCAACCGATACCGGATCCGGAAGGTGCTGGGGAAGGGCGGTATGGGCGCGGTGTACCAGGCCGAGGACACCCAGACCTCGACCAAGGTGGCTCTCAAGACCCTCCGGGTGGACCTCTACGAGCGCGAAGACCTCGTGAAGCGCTTCGAGCGCGAGGCCCGCGCCGCGGCGCGCATCGGCCACCCGAGCATCGTCGGCGTCCACGCGGTGGGCCACGACGACGCGCTGCGCACCCGCTTCATCGTGCAGGAGGAGCTGCGCGGCACCGACGTGGCCGGCTGCCTCAACGAGCTCGGGAGCCTGTCGCCGCTGTCGGCCATGGCCGTGGCGCTGCCCGTGATGGACGCCCTCATCGCCGCCCACGACGCGGGCATCGTGCACCGGGACATCAAGCCCGAGAACGTC
Organism: uncultured delta proteobacterium; assembly: GCA_903860995.1. GTDB lineage: Bacteria > Myxococcota_A > Polyangia > Polyangiales > SCUS01. Next base: position 1,463 of record CAIOSS010001453.1, read on the forward strand.
TTCCTCCATGAGCTGGACGACGGCACCATCGTGCCAAAGGTCATTGACTTCGGCATCGCCAAGGTCATCGACGAGCTCGATCGCATGGAGCGCACGGCCACGGGGATGGTCTTCGGCACCCCCTGGTACATGTCGCCCGAGCAGGCCCTCGGCGACAGCTCCATCGACGCGCGCACCGACGTGTGGAGCGTCGGCGCGATGATCTACGAGATGGTCTGCGGAACGCTGCCCTTCGGCGGCAACAACCCCAACGCCGTGATGGCGCAGATCATCTTCGGCCGGCCGACGCCGTTGCAGCACCACTGGCCCGACGTGCCCGCCGACCTCCAGGAGGTGATCCACAAGGCCATCGAGCGCGACCTCGACAAGCGCTACGCCACGATGAGGGAGTTTCGCGACGCGCTGGTCCGATGCGCCCTCTGGCGGGACGTCACGCCCGAAATCGCCCAGGGGTTCCTGCCGCGGCCGAGCTCCTTCGAGGGCATCAGCGACATCCTCCCGGCGGAGTTCACGGACGACCCGGCCGACCGCTACCGCTCGCGGCAGCCGTCGCGGCTGAGCGCCGAGGCCCACCGCCGGCGCGACTCCGAGCCCTTCGACCCCCAGCCCGTGGTGTTCACCGCGAGCCCGCAGCCCTTCCCGACGACCGCCGCGCGCCTCGCCGAGCCCCCGACGCCCAGCGTGACGCTCTCCCTCGACGAGGAGCGCATCCAGACCCGGCCGATGCCCGCGGACCGCGTCGTCGCCGCCAGCCCGGTGTTCAGCGAGGCGGAGATCGGCACGGAGCTCCTTCTGTCGGTGCCCCCCACCCGCGCCCCGATGCTCCCGGGCGACCTGCCCAGCCATGTGAGCCAGCGGCGCCAGCGTGTGGCGTTCGACACCCTGCGGCCGTCGAGCAGGGGCCGATACCGTCCGTCGCGCTTCGTGTCGGTCGTCAGCGTGGCGCTCACGCTCTTCTGCGGCGCCATCCTGGCCTTCGGGGTGGTGCACTGGATCCGGCGGCCGCAGCCGGGGAGGCCCGCCGCCTCGGCCTCGTCGAACGCCGCCCCCTCGGCGCGGGGCCTCGAGGCGCGCACCCCGACGGCAGAGCAAGAGTTCCCGCAGACGATCCCGGAAGTGCGCGCCCCCGAGCGCGAGCGCACGACCGACCGCCCAAATCGATAGCCTTGCCCCCCTACTCCTTCCGGCGGGTCTGACTGTACCCTGGTTGGAGCCATGAACATCCCGAAGGTCGGCGATCTCATTGACGATCGCTACGAGCTGAAGCGTCAGCTGGGCGAGAGCGACGTGTGCACCCTGTTCGAGGCGGTGCATCGGTACACCGGTCGACGCGTCGTCATGAAGCTCCTGCGGGGCTCGGACGGCACCCCCGATGCGACCGAGGCCATGCTCCTCCGCGACGCCTTCGCGCTCGGCCGCATCCGCCACCCCTACCTCGTCGAGCTCCTCGACGCCGGCATCTTCCAATCCGTTCCGTACGTCGTCACGGCGCTCCTCGAGGGGCGCTCGCTCGAGGGGCTGCTCGCCGCCCGGGGCACGCTCAACCCCGACGAGACCGCCACCATGGGGCGGCAGATCGCCCTCGCCCTCGAGGCGCTCCACCGCAACGGGCTCCTGCACGGCGACGTGAGCCCGGCCAACGTGTGGATCGTCCGCTCGCCCCTGGGCGAGGAGCAGGTCGTCCTGCGCAACCTCCAGATGACCTACGAGCCGCGGAAGGCGATGCCGCTGGAGCGCCCGCGCCGACGCTCGGGGTCCTTCGTGTACCGGGCCCCGGAGTCCGCCCAGAACGGGCGCGTGGTCGACCCGCGCTCCGACCTCTTCAGCCTCGGCGTGCTCCTCTTCGAGTGCCTCATCGGGCGAACGCCTCAGGGCCTCGCGAGCGAGCGCAGCGACGGCGAGTTTCCGTCGCTGCGGGTGCTGCGCCCCGAGCTCCCCGGCGCCCTCACCTTCGCCGTCGAGCGCTGCCTTTCCTCCTCGACCAGCGAGCGCTTCTCGTGCGCCCGCGACCTCGTCGGCAGCCTGGAGGCCACGCACATCGCCTTCACCTCCACGCGCTTCCTCTCCGGCAGCTCGGCGCAAGGCCTGCGCGCCATCACCCCGCTGCTCGACGCGCCCGCCCGGCGCCCCCCGCAGCGACCGCCCGCCACGACGCCGCAGCCCGCCGCCGCGCCGCCGGCCCCCATCGCCGAGCAGCCCAGCGGGATCTCGCGCCGCAAGGTCGCCCGCGCAGCCTACGCCACCCCTGTAAGGATCATCGGGCACCACGGGGTGATGGAGGGACGCATCGAGGACATCTCCACCCGCGGCGTGCTCGTCATTTCGGCCAAGGCCCTGGAGATGGGGGTGGTCGTGCAGATGAGCTTCGCCCTCCCGGGCAACGGGGTGGTCATACAGACCAACGCCGTGCTGCGCTGGGTGCGCATCGCCCCGACGTCTCAGCGCGCGGCGCTGGGCTTCGAGTTCCAGGTGCCGCCGCTGGCGCTGCGCAACGCCGTAGACATCTACGTGGCGCAGCGCGAGAGCCTGACCGACATCAACGACTCCGGCGCCGGTCGGCAGGCTTGACCGCAGCGGCGAAGGACCGAACAAATCCGGTCGGGGGCCTCTGCCGCGGAGTCGGGTGACCGATACAGGGCCTGAGAGGAGCGTGAGCATGATTCGTCCCCGACGCCCCACCGACGAGGCCCAGCGCCCGGTCCCCCTCCGCAGCGACGCCCGCATCGAGGACGCGACGAGGCTCGAGCATCTCAGCGCCCTGCACGACCTCGGGCGCACGCTTGAGCGGGAGATCCAGAGCTTCGAGGCCGCGAGCATCGACCCCCTCACGGGGCTCACCAACCGCTCCGGGCTGATCGCCCTCGGCGAGGAGATGCTGAGCATCTCGCGCTCGGCCAACGAGGAGGCTGCCGTCCTGTTCGTCGACCTCGCGGGCACCCGGCCCATCAACGACCGCTTCGGTCACGCCGCCGGTGATCGGGCGCTGTGCGACCTCGCGCGAATCCTCGAGGCGACCTTCCGGGCGAGCGACCTCGTGGCGCGGGTCGGCGACGACGAGTTCTGCATCGTGATGGCGCCCTACGCCGACGCGAGCGAGGACTTCGTGGTGACCAGCCGCGTGCGGCGCGCCGTCGACGCATACAACGACTCCTCGGGCGTCCCGTGGACGCTCGACGTCAACATCGGCGGCGTGCGCTGCACGCCCGGCGTTCGCCTCGAGCGCCTCGTCGCCCTCGCCGACGCGCGCATGGCCGAGGCGCGGGCCTGCCGCCGAGCCTGGCACCACTGACGAACTGGGCAGCGCACGGTCCGTCGTGCGGTCGCCACGCCCCGCTTTGCGGCACCCACCGAGATGGTTTAAGGACGATGTCGCGAGGAGAGCGCTGGATGCACCGTTCATCGAATGTTCCGTGGTTGCTTGGATTGATGGGTGGTTTCGCCGTGGCGTGCAGCGACAGCCCGGCCACCGTGGCGAGCGACGCCGGCGCCACCGCGGACACCCCCGTGGTCGTCGACGCGGGCCCCGCCGGCCTGCCCGTGCTGGGTCGCGGCACCCACCGCGAAGACGCCGTGCAGGTGCGGGTCATCGCGACCGCCGAGCACACGCTCGCCACGCCCCGCGACGTGGCCTTCAACCCCGAGTCGCCGCGCGAGATGTGGGTCGCCAACTTCGGCGACAGCTCGATGACCATATTCCGCAACGTCGGCGCCGCCGACCAGGACTTCGACAACCGCGCGGGCCCGCAGCACACGCACTTCATGTCCCACGTGTCGTGCCTCGCCTTCGGCGCGCCAGGCATGCTCGCCACCGCGCACGAAGAAGACGACTTCACCCAGGGCCCGCCGCCCCGCGGCTCACCCGTCGACTTCATGGGCCCCACGCTCTGGCTCTCCGGCTACGACGACTTCGACGGCGGGCACGCCTCGCACATCGACATGCTGCACAACAGCCCCAACGCCCAGGGCATCGCGTGGGAAGACGCCAACATCTACTGGGTGGTCGACGGCTACCACCGCTCGCTCACCCGCTACGACTTCCGCGCGCCGCATGAGCCCGGCGGGGTCGACCACTCCGGCGCCATCGTGCAGCGCTTCGCCGAAGGCGAGATCAGCTACGTCGAGGGCGTGTCGGGGCACATCGAGTTCGACCGCGAGTCGCGGCGCGTGTACTTCGCCGACCCAGGCAACCACCGCATCGGCGCCCTCGACCCCGCCGCGGGTCGCATGACCACGACGATCAGGCCCGACTACGACGGCGCGATGCAGCGCCGCATGATGGGCGCGAGCACCACCACGCTGCTCGACGGCGCCACCGTCGGCATGATGGCCCCCTCGGGCATCGCCCTCCACGGCGGCCGACTGTACGTGAGCGACAACGCCACCTCGCGCATCTACGCCGTCAGCCTTCAGGGTGAGGTCATCGACTGGGTTGACCTGTCGGCCACCGTGCCCGCGGGTGGCCTCCAGGGGCTCACCCTCGACGCCGAGGGCCGCATCTACGTGGTCGACTCGGCCGGCGACCGCGTGATCGAGGTCTCCGCGCGCTAAACCCCCCGAAGACCCTTCCGCATCGGGGGCGACGGCGCCCCCGGGCGCCCCTCAGTGCCGCACCCCCCGAACCACGAAGCGACGAAGACCCCGCGAGCGCTGGCCTAGTACCGCGTCGCAAGAGTCCTGACGGGTTGAGCCAGGCTGCCTCGGAGGATAAGAACCGCAAGGGTCGCAAGGGTCGCAAGGGGAGTTCCGCCGGCGCTGCCGCTGCCGCATCGGTTTCGCGAGAGCGTTGGAGC
>CAIOSS010001454.1 GCA_903860995.1 uncultured delta proteobacterium
AGACCGAGCGGGTCTCCCTCGGCCTCAAGCAGACCATGGAGGATCCCTGGTCGCTCGCCGAGGAGGCCTACCCCCAGGGCAAGAAGGTCCAGGGCAAGGTCGTCTCGATCACCGACTACGGCGCGTTCATCGAGCTCGAGCCGGGCGTCGAGGGCCTCGTGCACGTCTCGGAGATGTCCTGGACGCGCCGCGTGAAGCACCCGAAGAACCTGCTCAACGTCGGCGACGACATCGAGTGCCAGGTGCTCGAGGTCGACGCCAAGGCGAAGCGCATCTCGCTCTCCATCAAGGAGCTCGAGCCCGATCCCTGGACGCTCTTCGTCAACGAGTTCAACCCCGGCGACAAGGTCGAGGGCAAGGTCCGCTCGATCACGGACTACGGCATCTTCATCGGCATCCGCGACGGCGTGGACGGCATGGTGCACAAGTCCGACCTGTCGTGGACCCTCCGCGTCGTGAACCCGTCGGACCTCTACCAGAAGAACGACGACGTCGAGGCCGTCATCCTCTCGATCAACCACGACGAGAAGAAGGTCTCCCTCGGCATCAAGCAGCTGTTCGATGACCCGTGGTCGCACATCCCGAACGACTTCCCCCAGGGCAAGCCGGTCGAGGGCAAGATCATCAACATCTTCGACGGCGGCTTGTTCATCTCGATCACGCCGGGCATCGACGGCTTCGTGGCCAGCCACGACTACCCCGCCGACGTCACCGACGGCACGCGCAAGCTCAAGCGCGGCGAGACCATCCGCACCGAGGTCGCAGGCCTCGACATCGGCGACAAGCGCATCCTCCTCTCCATGCGCGGCGGCTCCTCGTCGACCCGCAGCGAGAGCGCGGCCACCAGCGCCAGCAGCAGCTCCGGCGAGCCCAGCGCCGCCCCCGAGCGGATGAGCGGCGGCTCCCCGAGCGTCGCCCCGAAGGAGGCCCGCCGCGGGTCGACCCTCGGCGACCTCATCAAGGAGAAGCTCGGCGACCTCGGCGATCTCCCGTCGAAGTCCTGATCGCGCCCCTCCGGCCCTGAGCCTCCCGCTCCCCTCCGCTCCCTAAGACCCCTCCGATCACACCCCCGCGCAGTCCTCCCGCTCTCTCCGAGCGGGAGGATCGCCGCGATGCCGGGTTGCGTCCCGGCCCGACGCGGGCGAACCTGCGCTCCGCGACCGTGAGCACCCAAGACGACAAGCCTGGACGGCTCTGGGCCCCATGGCGGATGGAGTACATCCGCGGCCCCAAGGAGCCTGGATGCATCTTCTGCCGCTACCCCTCCGAGGAGCCGACGAGGTTCGCCGAGCGGCTGATCCTGTGCGTGCGCGCCGACGCCTTCGTGATGCTCAACAAGTACCCCTTCGCGTCGGGGCACCTGATGGTGGTGCCCACGCGGCATGCGAGCGACCTCGGCGAGCTCACCGCCGCGGAGCACGCCGCGCTCTTCGAGCTGGTTCGGGCGTCGGCCTCGGCGCTCAAGATCGCGGTCAACGCCGAGGGGGTGAACATCGGCATCAACGTCGGCGCCGCGGCGGGCGCTGGCATCGCCGAGCACCTGCACGTGCACATCGTCCCGCGGTGGCGCGGTGACATGAACTTCATGCCCGTCGTGGCTGACCTCCGGGTGATGCCCGAGGCGCTCGACGCCACCTGGAGCCGCCTCGCGCCGTACTTCCGGCCCCTCGGCGAGCCGCTCGCAGAGGCGCCTGCGGCGCGCCGCCGCCCCGCCCGGAAGGCCCGCTGACCCCGATGGTGGACGTCGTACGCCGCCGCCGGGTGCTCTTCGCCGCGGTCTCGCTCGCGGTTGTGGTGGCGGTCATCGTGGCGTCGCGCGCGGTGCTGCTGCCCTTCGTGCTAGGGGTGCTCCTCGCCTACGTGCTGCACCCCGTGGTGGGCGCCCTCACGCGGGTGCGGCTGGGTGGCCGCTCGGTGCCCCGCTGGGTCGCGGTGCTCGGCATCTACGTCACGCTCATCACGACCCTCGTGGTGACGCTCCTCGCAGTGACGCCGCGGGTGGTCTCCGAGGGGCGATCGTTCGCGCTCCACGAGGTGCCAGCGCTGCGCCAGCGCTTCGAGCGCGACTGGATGCCGCGGGTGCGCTCGGCGGTCGCGCGGGTGCAGGGCACGGTGGTCGCGACGCCGCTCCGGGAAGAGGCCGAGTCCCCGGGCGGCGAAGCGCGGGTGCCCGACGACGGCGCGGTGCGGGTGAGCCCCGAGCCAGGGGGCGCGTTCCGGGTGACGCTCCCGGCGGAGGGCGTGGTGATCGAGCGCGTCGACGACGCCCACTGGACGCTGCACCCGCGGCGCTACCAGCCGAGCGAGGGCGACACCATCCAGCGGGAGCTCCGCAAGCTGGGTCAGGGCCACGCGGCCGACGTGCTGCGGGTCGGCCGCGGCATCATCGGCGGCGTCATCGGCGGCATCTTCAATTTCTTCATGAACCTGATGGTCAGCGCGTACCTGCTCGTGACCGAGGCGCGCGTGCTGGGCTTCTTCCGCTCGCTGGTGCGCCCGGAGTCCCGCGATGGCTTCGACCATCTGCTGCGCCGTCTCGACCGCGGGCTCTCCGGGGTCGTGCGGGGGCAGCTCATCATCTGCCTCGTCAACGGGTCGCTGAGCGCCCTGGGCTTCGCGCTCGCAGACCTCAAGTACTGGCCCACCCTCGCCGTGGTGGCGACGGTGTTCTCGCTCGTCCCCATCTTCGGCACCGTGTTGAGCTCGGTGCCCGCGGTCGCCATCGGGCTCACGCAGGGCTTCGGCACCGCCCTCTTCGTCCTGCTCTGGATCATCGGCATCCACCAGCTCGAGGCCAACCTGCTCAACCCCAAGATCATGGGCGACCAGGCGAAGATCCACCCGGTGCTGGTGGTGTTCTCGCTGCTCGCAGGCGAGCACGCGTTCGGCATCCTGGGCGCGCTGCTCGCGGTGCCGGTGATGTCCGTCGCGCAGACGCTGTTCCTGCACTGGCGAAGCTACGCGTTGGGCTACGGCGAGCCCGCCACGGACTCGGTGAGCTGAGGTGCCGCGCCATGACTGACCGCGCGGTCGTCGCGTTGATCGGACTCCAGGCGACGGCGCTCTGGTCCTGCGGCGCGCGCACCGGCCTCCGGGTCGACGCCAGCGTCGATCGGGTCGACGCCGCGCCGGACGCACCCCCGCCCGACGTCTGCGTCCCGCGAGTGGCGGTGGCCGCACCCTCCTCGGTGGAGGTGCTGCTCCTGGCCGACCGCTCGACCTCGATGGAGCGCGACCTGCTCGGCGGCTCCGGGAGCCCTCGCCGCTGGGACGTCCTGCGCGACGCCCTCTCGTCGACGCTCCCGCGCTACCAGGACCGCATCGCGATGGGGCTACAGTTCTTCCCCGGCGTCGGGGTCACGGGCATTTGTGCGGTCGCCGCATCGCCCGACCTCAACCCCGCGCCCGGCCAGGCCATGGCGGTCCTGCTGCGCTTCGGGCGCACCGAGCCCAACGGGCGCACGCCCACCTGGCTCGGCGTGCAGTCCGCGGGGCGCTACCTGCTCGGGCGCGCGGCGCCTGGGCGATTTCGCGCCATCCTGCTGGCCACGGACGGCGCGCCCAACTGCAACGGCGCCCTCGACGGCGCGCGGTGCACCTGCACCGCCCTCGGCGGCACCGGCCAGCAGCAGTGCGAGGACGACCCCTCCCTCTGCCTCGACGACGACCGGACGGTGTCGGAGGTCTCCCGGCTCGCCGCGCAGGGCGTGCCCACCTACGTCGTGGGCATCGACGGCGACAATCAGCCCGAGCTCATCACGGTGCTCTCGCAGCTCGCGGTGGCCGGGGGTCGACCCAACCCCGCCTCGGCGGCGCGGCCGTACTACAGCGTCCGTCGGCGAGAAGACCTCACCAGCGCCTTCGAGCAGATCCAACGGCAGGTGTCGCGGTGCGTGTTCAGCGTGTCGCCCGGGGTGGCCGCAGGCGCGACGGTGAACGTGACCCTCGACGGGCAGTTGATCGCGCGCGACCCGATGCGCCAGGGCGGCTGGGACTGGTCCGACGCAGAGCGCACGACCGTGGCGCTCGCGGGCGAGGCGTGTGACCGGGCCTCGGCGGCGGCGGTGACCGTCCGTATCGCCGTCGCCTGCGGCGGCTGATCAGACGGTCGCGGCGGCTTCGCGCTGGCGGAACACCAGCCCCGCGATGGCGCCGGTGAGCGCGCCGCCGAGGTGGGCGGAGAGGGCTACCCCGGGGTCGGCGAGGTCGGCGAGCAGGTGGAGCGCGACGAAGACCGCGAGGGCGTCGCGGGCGCGCGAGGCCGTGCCCACGAGCTGCGCGAGCGTGAACCCGAGGAGACCGAAGCTGCCCCCGGAGGCGCCGACGATGAGCGCGCCGGAGGGCGCCATGGCGGTCGCGAGCACGCCGCCAGAGACCGTGGCGAGTCCCCAGGTGGCGGCGAGGCGGCGGCGGCCGACGCGCTGCTCGACCCAGGGCCCTAGGAGGAGCAGCGGGACGAGGTTGAGGGCGAGGTGGATCGCGTGGACGTGGAGCCAGCCGTGGGCGGCGAGGCGCCAGCCGTCGGCGAGGCCGTACTCGCCGGATCGGATCGCGCCCCAGCGCACGAGGGCGTCGGGCCCGGCGTGGTGGGCGAGGCGTCGGGCCAGGTGGGCGGCGACGAGCGCGGCGCCGAGCGACCAGGTGACCGGAGCAGGGGTGGTGAGCGTGGGCCGCATGCGGGAGGTCTTCGGTTGCACCGTAGCGGGGGAGGCGAGCGGGGGCGGAACTTCGGTGCATCGAAGCCATGGGGGGCGAAGGCGGAGGGAGCTCTTGCAGCTACGCGGCGAGGGCCGCGGGGTTGCAGCGCTGTCGGACCTGCGAGCGGATGCGGTGGGCGCGGGTGTAGACGGTCTTCTCCGATCCGCCGCACGCGGAGGCGATCTCGTCGACGGAGGCCTCCTCGACGTGGAGCATCAGCAGGAGGCGCTGGTCCTGCGAGGGGAAGGAGCGGAGCGCGTCGAGGGCGCGGCCGCAGCGCTCGCGCTGGGCGGTGTCCTCGAAGAGGTCACGCTCGTCGACGCGGTCGACCTCGCCGGTGGGGCTCAGCGTCGCGGGGCGCCGGCGGTGGGCGCGAAGGAAGTCCCGCGCGGCGTTGCTCGCGAGCAGCGCGACCCAGCTGGAGAGCTTCAGCCCGCGGGTGGGGTCGAAGAGCCGGAGCTTGCGCATCTCCCGGTCGACCAGCGAGAGGTAGAACTCCGCGCGGATCTCCTCCATCTCGTCGCTGCCGAGGGCCCGCGCGAAGCCCCGGCACACCCGCTCGACCTGCCGGCGGACGAGCCGGTCGAAGCGCGTCTGGAACTCCCGCCAGCTCCCGCCGTCGCCGCGCAGCAATCGGGTGATGAGCTCGCGGTCGCCCTGCGTAGTCTCGTTGGTCTGTTGGGTCATGTCGCTCGTTGCCTCCGAGGGAAGCCCAGAGCAGCCGTCGTACCAAGCCCGCGGCACTCGAAGAATTCACCCGGGGAGCGAAGAAGACGGGCGGCGCGTACGTTCCATCCGCCGCTGGGGCCGGAAACGCGCTGCGTGCACGCGCGTTCACACGGCGGTGTGAGCGTCAGCACCGCAAGCGCGCCGACACTGCCCGGGCGTCAATCGCGGTTCACGCCGACCGCGCGGCGACGGCGGCGGGCGAGCGTGGCGAGCGCGAGCGCTGCGAGGCCGAGGGACCGGGCTCCTCCGCGCGGCGCGCGACCGGCCGTGCAGGAGACGTTGTTGGGGCCGACGACGGTGGCGCCGCCCGGGGTGGTCGCGAGGCCGCCGTACGGGAGCCCGAGGCAGCGGCCCGCGGGCGTCGCGCGCTCGGGGTAGATGGCGCAGATGCCCGCGGAGTCGTCGCTGTTGAGGTCGCTGCGAATCTCGCCGAGGCCCGCG
>CAIOSS010001455.1 GCA_903860995.1 uncultured delta proteobacterium
CGAGCGCGGTCGGGCGAGGGAGCAACGGTTGACGCGTATGCCCCAGCGTATCCCGAGGGGCACGGGATTAAAGTCCGGCGCAGTTCCGTCCGATAAGTACTCATCAACCGCTCTCCGTGCGCGCGACGCTCCCTCAAGAACGCCTGCGGGGCCTGCGGGCCTCCGGAGCCACCTCGCCGTCCCATCAAGGATCACCCCGATGCCTGAACCCACGCCCCTCGCCGCCTCCGCCGAAGCGACGCCCGTGGCCAGCGCCTCCTGGTTCGACCCGCTGCTCGACCGCATCGGGTCCATCGGGGCCCTGCCGGGCGCCTCGCCGAGCGACGCCCTGCGCCGCAGGTACGTGGTCTACATGGGCTGCCTGATGAGCCTCGGCGGGCTCATCTGGGGCGTCGGCGCGATGGCCTTCGGACTCGACGCCGAGTCGGCGGTGCCCTTCTCGTACGTCCTCATCACGGCGCTCAACCTCCTGGTCTACGCGCGCTCGCTGGCCTTCGAGCGCGCCCGCGGCGTCCAGATGATCGCCAGCCTGCTCCTGCCATTCGCGTTTCAGTGGTGGCTCGGGGGCATCGTGGCGAGCGGCGCGATGATGCTCTGGTCGCTCGTCGCGCTCTTCGGATCGCTCACGTTCTCCGATCGGCGCACGGGCTTCCTCTGGTTGATGTTCTTCGTGTCGCTCACGATCGGCAGCGCGGTGCTCGACCCGATGCTCCACGGGCTCCGCGCGGTGGCGGTCACCCGCGGCCACGAGGTCGCGATCCTGGTGGCCAACCTCGTCGCGGTCTCGACCGTGACCTTCAGCCTGGCCATCGCGCTGCTCGATGACCGCGAGCGCCTCGCCCGGGCCGCGGAGCGTGCCACCGCGACCGCGCAGCAGCTCGCGACCTGGCAGTCGGCGATCCTCGAGGGCGCCTCGGTGTCCATCGTCGCGACCGACCGCCACGGCGCCGTCCGCACCTTCAACCGCGGGGCCGAACGGATGCTCGGGTGGGCCGCCGACGAGGTCATCGGACAGCACTCCCTCGAGGTCTTCCACGACCCGACGGAGGTCGCCGAGCGCGCGGAGGCCCTGTCGCGCGAGCTCGGCGAGGCGATCACCGCGGGCCCCGAAGCGCTCATCGCCACGGCCCTGCGCGACGGCATCGACGAGCGCGAGTGGAGCTACGTGCACCGGGACGGGTCCCGCGTCCCGGTGCTGCTCTCCGTCGCCGCGCTGCGCGGCAGCGACGGATCCGTCGGCGGCGTGCTGGCCGTCGGCGTCGACCTCACCGCGCGCAAGCAGTTCGAGCGCGCCGCCGCCGACGCGCGGGCGCTCGACCTCGGCGACCGCCTCGTGCGCGCGCTGCCCCTCGGCGTGCTGGGCGTCACCTCGCGCCCGCCGCACCGCATCCTCTTCGCGAACCCCGTCGCGGCGGACATGCTCGCGCCCGTCGGCGCCGCCGCCTCGCTGGTGGGCGCGTCGCTCGAAGCGACCTTCACCGTGGAGCGGTGGCTCACCCGCGGCGCCGACGGCACGTCGAACATCCCGCACCCCTCGCTGGGAGACGTGATCGGTGCAGGCGAGCCCGCCTCGTTCGAGGTCGAGATCCGCGTGGCAGAACGCGATCGGGTGCTCCCCGTGGCGTGTCGCGTGACGCCGGTGGAGGTCTTCCCCGGCGGCGAGGCGATGCACGTCGTCACGGTGCGCAGCATCGAAGAGCGCCTCGGCCTCGAGCAGCGGCAGCGCCTGGCAGACCGGGTGTTCCAGGCCACGACCGAGGCGATCGTCGTCACCGACGAGTCGACGCGCATCATGCTGGTGAACCCGGCGTTCACGCGGGTGACCGGCTGGTCGCAAGAGGAGGTGCTCGGCCGCGCGGCGACGATGCTCGTGCCCGCCGGCGATGCGTCGACGGGCGGCGCGGACCTCTGGGCCGACGCCCGGCGGAGCGGCGCCTGGGTCGGGGAGACGACCTTCGCGCGCAAGGACGGCACGGCCTTCCCGGCCTGGGTGGCGGTGAGCTCGATCGACGGCGGGAGCGCGGGCCGATGCGTCGCGCTCTTCTCCGACCGCGCCGTGCAGAAGGCGCAGGAAGCGCAGCTCGTGCAGCTGGCGAGCTTCGACCAGCTCACGGGGCTGCCAAACCGCCGCACGCTGCAGGATCGGGCACGGATGGCCCTGGCTCGGGCGCACCGCGCCGGCCGCCGCGTGGCCGTGCTCTTCATCGACCTCGACCGCTTCAAGGACATCAACGACTCGCTGGGCCACGCGGTGGGCGACGAGGTGTTGATCGCGACGGCGAAGCGCGTCTCGGAGGTGCTGCGCGGCACCGACAGCGTGGCGCGGCTCGGGGGTGACGAGTTCGTGGTGCTCGCCGAGGACATGGGCGACACGCAGGGCGCGGTGCGCGTGGCGATGAAGGTGCGGGACGCGCTGGCGCGACCCATCGAGGTCCGCGGGCGCGCGCTGCACGTCACGCCCTCCATCGGGGTGAGCGTGTTCCCCGACGACGCCGCGGACTTCGAGACGCTGCTCCAGCACGCCGACACCGCGATGTACCGGGCGAAGGCCGGGGGTCGCAACGGGTGGGTGCTCTTCGAGCCCGGCATGGACGCCGCGGCGCAGGAGCGCCTGAAGCTCGAGGCCGACCTCCGACGCGCCCTCACGACGGACGAGTTCGTGCTGCACTTCCAGCCGCAGTGGGCCGGCAAGGGGTCTCCCCCGTTCAGCTGGGAGGCCCTCGTCCGCTGGAACCACCCGCGCCTCGGGCTGATCCCGCCATTGCGGTTCATTCCCCTGGCCGAGGAGACCGGACTCATCGTGCCGCTCGGCGAATACGTGCTCGACCGCGCCTGTGTGCAGCTGGCGCGCTGGGACGCGCAGGGCCTCGGGCCGTTCCAGATCGCGGTGAACCTCTCGGCCCGGCAGTTTCGGCAGCAGGACCTCGTCGAGCGCGTGCTGGCGATCCTGCAGAGACACGGCATCGACCCGGCGCGCCTCGAGCTGGAGCTCACCGAGAGCACGCTGATGGACGATCCCGCTGCCGCAGCCACCAGCCTCGGCGCGCTGAAACACGCTGGAATCAAGCTGGCGATCGACGACTTCGGCACGGGTCACTCGTCGCTGGGCTACCTCAAGCACCTGCCCGTCGACCGCATCAAGCTCGATCGGACGTTCCTCCACGACGTCACGACGGACCCGCGCGACGCGGCCATCGTCGATGCGGTGGTGTCGTTCTCGCGGGCGCTGGGCATCGCCGTGCTCGCCGAAGGGGTCGAGACCGAGGCGCAGCACGCCCTGCTCTTGAGCCGCGGGTGCACCGAGGCCCAGGGTTACCTGCTCGGACGCCCGATGGCCGGCGCCGACACCGTGGCCTTCCTCGAGCGACTCGGGCGGCCGGCGTCGCCTGCCTGACGGCCCGCGCCGACGGTCCGCGCCAAGGCAGCGTCCCGGGAGCTTCTGCCAGCGCTCGCGGGAGCGGGCACTCTGGGTCATGGGTGTTTCGGTGGCTGGAGCGTAGCCGTGCCAACGAGGGCGCCGCGTTGGTTCGCCTGTCCCCCCCCCCAACCTCGCGGCGGACGTCGTCGAGGGCTAAACCGCAACGCGCCCGCGGCACGCGCACGGGGCCACGCGCCTCGCAGGGAGGCTCTCCGCCTTCGGCGATCCCCGCGGCGACGACCCGGGTGCTTGGATCATCCGCGTCGAGCCCGAGCTGCACCTCGGCGCGCGCCCGGACGTGGTGCTTCCGGCCATGCGTCGAAGCTCGCGCAGACCTCACCCCCGCTGCCGCGCGCCCCTCTCCATGAATGGCTGTCCTCTGGTCTCAATTCGCCCGTGTCTTTCGCGTCTCTTTCGGCGGCCCGGTCGACTCCAGTGCCGCGATGGC
>CAIOSS010001456.1 GCA_903860995.1 uncultured delta proteobacterium
GCAAGGGTCGCAAGGGAGCGACGGGCTTGGGCGGGCAGGTGCTCCAACGCTCTGGCGAACCCGATGCGGCAGCGCCAGCGCCGGCGGAACTCCCCTTGCGACCCTTGCGACCCTTGCGGTTCTTATCCTCCGAGGCAGCCTGGCTCAACCCGTCAGAACTCCTGCGACGCGGTACTAGGGCGGGGCGACGGCGTCGCAGCGCACCTCCGCGGAGGTTGAGACATCGGGGCCCGCCGCGGCGCAGGCGTCGCCGTAGAGGGCGACCTCGGTGCGCTCGTCGTTGTTCCACTCCCAGCCGTTGGTGCGCGAGGGGTCGCGCGGGCGGTCGACCCCGGCGACCACCACCGCGATGCGCGCCGCGTCCGCTGCGGGGCCGCCGTAGCGCAGCACGCACGCCGAGAGCGAGCGGCGCACCGTGTCGAGCGCCTCGGTGAGGTCCGCCGTGCGGCGTACGCTGTAGTAGCGCGGGAGCCCGGCCGCCTCCGGTCGGGCGCGGCCTCCGGCGACGGCCATGCGGTTGAGGGTGTCGATGAGCGCCGGCTGCGCGGGGTCGTCGATGCCGATGACGTACACCGCGATGCCGGCGTCTCGGGCTCGGGTGATCGCCGCGAGGGTGCGCACGTCGTCGATGCAGTTGCGCGCCGTGCACGTCGGCGCGGCGGTGCTCCCGCAGGTGCACGTGCGTGGGTCGAGCGCGGCGTTGCAGCCGGGTGCGCCATCGGTCGCGAGCACGATGGAGCGCGACACGTTGGTCCCCGGTCGCGCGAGCAGCAGGTCGTGGGCGAGGTCGACAGCGGCGGTGGTCGGCGTGCCCGAGGTGACCCCGTCGGCGTCGTAGCGGGCGACGATGGTGGCGGCGGTGCCGACCGCGAGAGGGACCGCCAGGGGCAGTCGGACATCGCAGCTGAGGGAGCCGGAAGGGAAGTGCATCGAGCCCATGGCGATGCTCGACGCGAAGGCCGGCAGCGCGCCCCGGAGCGCGGCGACCAGCGCCTGCCGCCGCTGGGTGGTGCCCTCGATGAACTGGTTCATCGAGGGTGAGCGGTCGAGCAGGAAGAGCGCCTCCGAGGGCTGTGCTGCGAGCGGATACCGGCGGGTGACACAGACGTCCGGCGGGGGCACGTCGGGGGCATCAGGGACATCGGTGACATCGGTGACATCGGTGACATCGGTGACATCGGGGGCATCGGGGAGGGTCGCGTCGGGGGCATCGGGGAGGCTCGCGTCGGGGGCATCGACCGCGTCGAGCGCGGACGCGTCGACGAGCAGGCCCGTGCGGGCTCCGCACCCGGCGAGGGCGACGACGAGCAGGCAGCCGCCGAGGGTGTAGGAGCGGTGCTTTGGCATTGGGGAGATCGCACCACGAGCGGGCGCAGCTCGTCGAGGAGCGCCTCGTCGGGGGTGACGGAGGGCGCTACCGACCGAAGCGCAGCACGGCGCCCCGCGCGCCGATGGCCCAGCGCTCGCCCGCGTCGCTGTCCCACACCGCCGCGAGGTCGGCGCCGCCGACGGCCCAGACATCGCTCGGGACCGGAGTGCACGGCGACGAACTCGCGATCCTCCGCGTGCTGCCCGCGAGGCGGCCGCGCAGGCGCACCCCCGCGAAGAGGGCGACCCAGGGTCGCTCGCCCACCCCGGAGGGGTCGCCCCGCAGCACCACCGACCGCATCGCGCCCGCGTCGACGCCCGCGCACCCGGTGAGCGACGCGCCCGCGGTGCGCCACGCGTCGAAGCACGGCGCAACCCACGCGGCGACGAGCCCGAACGAATAGGAGCCCGCCGCCGTCGCGAGCGCGGCGTCAGGGAAGTACATCATCCCCGCGCTCCAGCGCAGTCGGCCGACGATGGGTCCCTCCGCGGCGATGGCCGCGCCCGGCGCTGCACCAGGGACGATCCCGAGGCCGAGGAGCACCCGCGCCGACACGCCGCCGCGGCGCGACCAGGGCGCATCCGGGGCGGGCCTTGCGACGGCCGCGGGC
>CAIOSS010001457.1 GCA_903860995.1 uncultured delta proteobacterium
GCAAGGGTCGCAAGGGAGCGACGGACTTGGGCGGGTAGGTGCTCCAACGCTCTCGCGAACCCGATGCGGCAGCGCCAGCGCCGGCGGAACTCCCCTTGCGACCCTGGCGACCCTTGCGGTTCTTATCCTCCGAGGCAGCCTGGCTCAACCCGTCAGAACTCCTGCGACGCGGTACTAGTACCTTTCCACAGGGGACTTGAAGGCTTGAGCGGAGCACCCGCCCAGGCCTGCGATCACCGGCCTCGCCCTCCGAGGGGAGCACCCGCCCAGGCCTGCGAGCACCGGCCTCGCCCTCCGACGCGGGACCAGGGGCCGCGGATCCGGCCGAGGCGTGGCGCGAGTGTACCCTGGCGGCGCCGTGCCACCGTCGATGCGCCACCCCGCTCCGCCTACTTCTTCCGCTGCGGCTTCGTGGTGAGGTCGATGGCGGCCTGGATGCCCTGCCCCACCGCGAGCTCGAGGACGTCCGCCGCGCGCGCGAGCAGCGCGTCGAGCGCGGCGCCCTCCTCCTTGTTGAAGCCGCTGAGCACGTAGGCGTCCACCGGGCCCGCCGCGGGGCGCCCGATGCCCACCCGCAGCCGCGCGTAGTCGGCGCTGATCGCCGCGGTGATGTCCCGCAGCCCGTTGTGCCCGCCGTGGCCGCCGCCCAGCTTGGCGCGCAGCTCGGCGTAGGGCAGCTCGAGCTCGTCGTGCACCACCATGATGTCCGCGGGCTTGAGCCCCATGGCCTGCACGGCCTTGAGCACCGCGCGCCCGGAGAGGTTCATGAAGCTCTGCGGCTTGAGCAGCGTGACGTCGCGCCCGGCGATCATCGCGCGCGACAGGAGCCCGGAGTGCTTCTCGCGCCACTCGCTGCCGAGGTGACGGTCGTGCAGCGCGTCGACGGCCATGAAGCCGACGTTGTGACGGTGGTTGCGGTACGCGTTTCCGGGGTTGCCGAGGCCGACGACGAGCTTCATTGCGGGGCGCGCAGTGTGCGCGCGGCCCGCGCTATCGTCCACGCGATGCGCCCCATCGACCCGGCCGACCTCGACGCCACCCTCGCGCAGGCCCGCGACGCCCTCGCCTCCCTCCGCGGCGCGCGGATCTTCCTCACCGGCGCCACGGGCTTCTACGGATCGTGGCTGCTGGAGTCGCTCGCCCACGCCCGCCGCGCGCTCGACCTCGACGTCGACGCCGTGGTGCTCACCCGCGACCCCGCCCGCGCCCGCGCCCGCTTCGCGCACCTCGCCGCGGACGCATGGCTGCGCCTCCACCCGGGCGACGCGCGGGGCTTCGCCTCGCCCGACGGGCACGTCTCGCACGTCGTGCACGCCGCGACCTCGACGAGCCTCGCGCCCGGCGCCGTCGAAGACCCGATCGAGACCCTCGGGGTGATCGTCGACGGCACCCGCCGCGCGCTCGCGCTCGCGCAGGAGAAGGGCGTCGCGCGGATGCTCTACGCGAGCTCCGGGGCCGTGTACGGCCGGCAGCCCACGGACCTCACGCACCTCCCGGAGGAGCACCCCGGCGCCCCCGATCCGCTCGACCGGCGCACGGCCTACGGGCAGGCCAAGCGCTTCGCCGAGCACCTCGGCGCGCAGGCCCGCGGGGTGGACTTCGTGGTCGCCCGCGGCTTCGCCTTCGTGGGCGCGCACCTCCCGCTCGACGTGCACTTCGCGATCGGCAACTTCCTCCGAGACGCCCTCGCGGGGAGAACGGTGGTGGTGTCGAGCGACGGCAGCCCGAGGCGCTCGTACCTCTACGGCAGCGACCTCGCGGCGTGGCTGTGGGTGATGCTCGCGCGGGGCGTCGGGTCGAGGGCGTACAACCTCGGCAGCGACGACGACCGGGCCCTCGGCGACGTGGCGGGGCGGGTCGGGGCGCTGCTCGGCGTGCCCGTGGAGGTGCGGGGCAGGCCCGACCCGGGCGCGGCGCGGCACTGTTATGTGCCGAGCGTGGCGCGCGCGCGGGCGGAGCTCGGGCTGGAGGTGACCGTCGGGCTCGACGAGGCCATCACCCGCACCGCGCGGTGGCACCGGGGCGGTTGACACGACGCCGCGCGGCGACCCATAGCAGCGTCCCATATGGCGAAGCGGATCTCTCCCCAGGAAGCGCGCGACCTCGTGGCGTCGCAGGGTTATGTGCACGTCGACGTGCGCTCGGTGCAGGAGTTCGAGGGGGGTCACCCGGAGGGCGCGTACAACGTGCCCTTCATGGAGGTGGGCCCGGCGGGGATGGCGCCCAACGCGGACTTCGTGGCCGTGATGGCGAAGGTGTTCCCCAAGGACGCGAAGCTGGTGCTCGGGTGCCTGTCGGGCAACCGCAGCGCGCGGGCGGGCGCGGCGCTGGAGGCCGCGGGCTTCACGGCGTTGACCGATCAGCGCGCGGGCTGGGGCGGCGCGAAGGACCAGTTCGGTCGCGTGATCGAGCCGGGCTGGTCGGGCGCCGGGCTGCCGAGCGCCGCGGGCCCCGACCCCGAGCGCGGGTACAGCGCCCTCAAGCGCAGGTAAGGACGCACCGAAGACCGCTCAGCGAGCCTGGCCGATGGCGGCGGTCCAGCCCGCGACCTCGTCGGGGGTCATGGTTCCGCCGGGCGCGAGGCGGCCGTCGACGTAGCCCCGGTCGAGGTCGACGAGGTACTGCTGCCGCGAGAGCAGGGTGCCGCGGCACACGGGGGCCTCGGCGGCCTCGGGCGCCTCGGCGACGACGCGCGCGCAGAGCTCGGCCAGCACCCGCTGCGGCACCTTCGCCCGCTCCGACGGGAACACATACCCGAACAGCACCAGGTGCGAGAGCAGCACGCGGGCGTGCGCCCCGAAGAGGGCCACGAGGCGCGCCCAATCGAGGCGATCGCCGCAGGCCCGCAGCAGGTGGTTGACGTCGGCGCCGTCGTAGCGCTCGCGCTCCATCACGAAGGCCTTCGAGCAGATGGTCTCCTCCGCGGGGCAGATGAGCACCGGCACGCCCAGCAGCACGTCGCCCTCGGCGTGCGCGAACCAGCCCCGGTCGACCGGCCCGTAGCCGTTGCCCGAGCTGAAGATCACGTCGATGAAGCGCTCGCCCGACCACGCCTTGGCGAGCCAGTGCGGAAACGCCACCTCCGTGCGGAAGCCCACCGCCTCCAGCGCGTCGAGGGCCCGGCGGAGCTCGGCGCGCTCGACGAACAGGTCAAGGTCCTTGGTCTCGCGGTTGATGCCGCAGTGGTGCTTGATCGCGTAGGCCCCGCCCACCAGGAAGGGCACCCGGGCGGCGTGCAGACCCTGCAGCGCCCGCGCGAAGTGCGCGAGCGTCGCGGCGTCGACCGCGGGCTCCGGGGGAAGGAGGGACGCGAGCCTCACGGCCCGATCACCCGGGATGGATGGTGAGAGCACATCGCAGCCCGATCGCAGCAATCGCCGGGCCACGAGCACCGCGCGCTGGCGCCGCGACGGCGCCGACCCCAATGGAGCGGAGAGGCCATGCGCATCGCAGCGGTCGGTGACATCCATTGTCGGAAGGACGCGGCGGGCACCATCGGCCCGCTGCTCGCGCCCGCCAACGAGCTCGCCGACGTGCTGCTGCTCTGCGGCGACCTCACGGACTACGGGCTCCCCGAGGAGGCGCACGTCCTGGCGAAGGAGCTGTCCGCGGTGCGCGTCCCGATGATCGGCGTGCTCGGCAACCACGACTGGGAGTCCGGCGCGCCCGAGGAGGTCACCCGCATCCTGCGCGAGGCGGGCGTGCTGATGCTCGACGGCGACACCTGCGAGATCCACGGCGTGGGCTTCGCGGGCATCAAGGGCTTCATCGGCGGCTTCGGCCGCGGCACCCTCGGCCCCTGGGGCGAGCCCGCGGTGAAGCGCTTCGTGCAGGAGGCCATCGACGAGGC
>CAIOSS010001458.1 GCA_903860995.1 uncultured delta proteobacterium
CCGTGAATCTGGGCCCGTCGTTGCGGTAGAGGCGGTTCGGAAACGGCGCCCGGTCCGTGAAATAGAGGTCGAGGTCGTCGTCCCCGTCCACGTCGAACATGCACACTCCGCCCCCCATGATGTCGGGCATGGCGTACGGCGTGGTGTGGTGCCGCTCAAAGTCGATGCCGAGTGCTCCGGTCGCGTCCGTGAACGGCGGCCCCTCGCTCGCCGTGGCCCCGGCGCTGCTGCACGACGGAGCCTCCTGCGCCGGCCGCTCGCTGCTGCAGCCCGAAGCGAGCGCGGCGAGCAGGAGCCCCACTCGCACTGCGCTCGCTCTCCGGTCGCCACGAGTTCTCCGCTCATTTCGCATGCTCGACGACTCCATCACGATTATCGGAAGCAGCCGGATCGAGACGCGACGATAGGTAGGGATACCAGCCCTTTCAACGTGTGTTGAATAAAGGGTGTAATTGGGAAAATAGTCGTCCCACGCGTCCACGCGGCCGGTGGACGGTCGCGCGCCCGCGATGCTAGATGACGATTGAGAGAACACTTCCCTCTCGAGAGGTCCACGGATGCAGCGCATCGTCTTCTTCGGCAAGGGAGGCATCGGAAAGTCGACCGTCGCGACCAACGTCAGCGTGGCGCTGCAGCGGATGGGTCAGCGGGTGCTCCACGTGGGCTGCGACCCGAAGCACGACTCCACGGTCCCGCTGCTCGGCGGCCGGCTGCTGAAACCGGTGGTCGACGCCATCGAGAGCACCGTGGGGCTGCGGCCCGAGGACGTGGTCGTGCGCTCGCCCGACGGCATCGACTGCGTCGAGGCGGGCGGTCCCGAGGCGGGGGTCGGCTGCGGCGGGCGCGGCATCACCCGGATGATGGAGATCTTCTCGGCGGCCAAGCTCCTGGCGCCGGGCCGCTACGACACGGCCGTGTACGACGTGCTCGGCGACGTCGTGTGCGGCGGCTTCGCGGCCCCGCTGCGCAAGGGCATCGGCGAGAAGGTCGTCATCGTGACCTCCGAGGAGGTCATGGCCATGTACGCCGCCAACAACATCGCCAAGGCGGTCTGCCACTACGCCGAGAACGGCATCGTCCTCGCGGGCATCATCGTCAACCTCCGCGACAACAACGAAGACCGCGCGCCCCTCGAGCGCTTCGCGAAGCTCATCAACGCGGAGATCCTCGCCTGGGTGCCGCGCGACCCGGTGGTGCGCGAGGCCGAGTACCGTCGGGTGCCGGTGTCTTCCTACGCCCCGCAGTCGGCCATCGCGGGGGTCATCCGGCAGGTGACCGAGAGGATCCTCGACTTCGACCCGAAGACCGCGAAGCGCCCGACGCCCCTGAGCGAAGAGGACTTCTACCTCTACACGCAGTTCAAGTTCGCCGAGCCGCCTCGCCCCGCGGCGCGCGTGGCCGAGACCACGCTCGCCGAGGAGTCGGGCTGCGGCGCCTGCGCCACGGAGACCCCGCTGGTCGAGCTTCGTCGCAGCGCCTCGGACACCGAGCCGGTGCGCGCGCCCAGCCCGACGCCCGCCCCCGCGGCGGCGTCCACGCCGACGCCCTTCAGCGACAACGGCCACGAGGCGAGCTTCCGGCGCGAGTGGCTGGCGGGCGTGCGGGCGGTGCAGCTCGGCCGCGTGCGCCCCGAAGAGGCCCTGCGGCGCCTGCAGGAGCGCTTCCCCGACCAGGCCTCGCGGCTCGACGCCCGCGAGTTCAGGATGTGAGCGAGCTCTTCCCCGAGTCCGAGGGTGACCAGGGCGACCTCGACGCCTTCGCGCAGGCGCAGGCCCTGGAGAAGCTCGTCGGCCTC
>CAIOSS010001459.1 GCA_903860995.1 uncultured delta proteobacterium
CGGCAGCGCGGGTGAGGTCGGCGCGCGCTTCGCAGCAGGGTCAGCCGAGCTCGGCCGCGCGCCCGTCGAGGAGCTCGCGCACGACCGGGTCGGTGCTCGCCATGACCTCTGCCACGGTCCCGATGGCCGCCACGCGCCCCTCGTGGAGCAGCGCGAGGCGGTCAGAGATGCGGTAGGCGAGCGCGAGGTCGTGGGTGACGATCACCGACGTCACGTCGAGCTTCTGGCGGAGCTCGGCGATGAGGTCGCCGATGCGGCTGCTGTTGATCGGGTCGAGGCCCGTCGTGGGCTCGTCGTAGAGCACCACCTCGGGGCGCAGCGCGATGGTGCGCGCGACGCCCACCCGCTTGCGCATCCCCCCGGACAGCTCGGCGGGCATCAGGGCCCCGGAGTCGCCGAGGCCCACCGCCCCGAGGGCCCAGGCCACGCGCTCGGTGACGGCCTCGGGCTTCATCCCGCGGCGGCCCTGCACCCGCAGCCCGTAGGCGACGTTGTCCGCGACGGTCATCGAGTCGAAGAGCGCCGCGCTCTGGAACACCATCCCGATGCGCCGGCGCATCAGCGCCATCTCCCGGTCGCTCAGCTTCTCCAGGTGCGCGTGGTCGAAGAGCACCTCGCCCCGGTCGGCCGTGATGAGCCCGGTGATGACCTTGAGCAGCACGCTCTTGCCGCAGCCCGAGGCCCCGAGGAGGGTGAGGATCTCCCCCCGCCGCACGTCGAGGTCGACCCCCCGCAGCACCTCCTTGGGGCCGAAGCTCTTCCAGATGCCCTGCAGGTGGAGCATCGGCACCGCGTCGGCGCTCGGGTCGGAGCGCTCGCTCTCGTCCAGGGGCTCGCTCATCGGGTCGATCGAGTGTGAACCCTCCCGGTCGCCCACCGCTACGCCCGCTCTTCCAGCGCGAGCACGGCCAGGGTGGTCTTGATCACGCTGTCGGGGTTGAGCGAGAGCGCGTCGATGCCAAGGCCTACGAGGAAGGCCGCGACGTCGGGGTGATCGGACGGGGCCTGGCCGCAGATGGCCGCGTGGCGGTGGTTGCGGTGCGCGCCCTCCACCGCCTGGCGCAGCATCTCGAACACCCCGGGGTCGCGCTCGTCGAACTCGAAGGCCACCAGGGCCGAGTCGCGGTCGACCCCCAGCGTGAGCTGCGTGAGGTCGTTGGAGCCGATGGAGATGCCGTCGAAGATCCGGCAGAACGCGTCGACCTGGATCACGTTGTTGGGGATCTCGCACATCACCAGCACCCGCAGGCCCCGCTGGCCCCGCGCGAGCCCGTGCTCCGCCATCGCCGCCAGCACCCGCTCGCCCTCCGCCACCCGGCGGCAGAAGGGGATCATCAGCTCGACGTTGTCGAGGCCCATGTCCTCTCGCACCCGGCGCATCGCGCGGCACTCCAGCGCGAAGGCCTCGGCGTAGCTCGGGTGCGTGTAGCGCGAGGCGCCCCGCAGGCCGATCATGGGGTTCTCCTCCTCGGGCTCGAAGTCCCTGCCGCCCACCAGGCTCGCGTACTCGTTGGACTTGAAGTCCGACATCCGCACCACCACGGGCTTCGGGTAGAACGCCGCCGCGATGGTGCCGACGCCCTGGGCCAGGCGGTCGACGAAGTACTCGCCCCGGTCGGCGTAGCCCGCGGTCAGCCGGTCGAGCTCGGCGCGCGCCGCCGCGTCGCGCACCCGCTCGGGGTGCAGCAGCGCCATCGGGTGCGCCCGGATGGTGTTGTTGATGATGAACTCGATGCGCGCGAGCCCGACGCCGTCGTTGGGCAGCGCCGCCAGCGAGAGCGCCCGGCCGGGGTCGCCGACGTTCAGCATGATCTTCGTGCGCGGCCGTCGCAGGTCGCCCACCTCCACGCGGTCGACGTGGTGGGGCACCAGGCCGCGGTACACCCGCCCCGCGTCGCCGCCCGCGCACGACACGGTGACCTCCGCGCCCGTCTCGATGATCCGCGTGGCCCCCTCGACGCCCACCACCGCGGGGATGCCCAGCTCGCGCGCCACGATGGCGGCGTGGCAGGTGCGCCCGCCGCGCTCCGTCACGATCGCCGCCGCGCGCTTCATCACCGGCTCCCAGTCCGGCGTGGTGGTGTCGGCCACCAGCACCTCGCCGTCGCGGAAGGCCGCCAGGCTCGACGGCTCGTGGATCACCCGCGCCGCCCCCGACCCGATGCGCTCGCCGATGCTGACGCCGGTGGCCAGCACCTCCGCGTCGCCGTCGAGCACCGCCGTCTCCAGCACCCCCGCGCGCTGCCCCGAGCGCACCGTCTCGGGCCGCGCCTGAACGATGAACATCCCGCCGTCGACGCCGTCCCGCGCCCACTCGATGTCCATGGGCGTGTCGCGGCCGGCCCGCTCGCTGTAGTGCCGCTCGATGGCCACCGCCGTGCGCGCGAGCGCGAGCGCCTCGTCGTCGGTGATCGCGTAGCGGGCGGCCTCCTCCGGGGGCACCGGCACGTTGCGCGTGGCGGGCCCCGCGGGCTCGTCGCCGTACACCATCCGCAGGTGCTTGGTGCCGAGGCGCCGCCGGAGGATGGGCCGCGGCGCCGTCGCGAGCGTGGGCTTGAACACGTAGTACTCGTCGGGGTCGACCGCGCCCTGCACGACGTTCTCCCCGAGGCCGTAGGCGGCGTTGATGAGCACCACGTCGCGGAAGCCGCTCTCGGTGTCGAGGGAGAACATCACCCCGCTCGCCCCGAGGTCGGAGCGCACCATGCGCTGCACCCCCACGGAGAGGGCGACGTGCAGGTGGTCGAAGCCCTGGTCGACCCGATAGGCGATCGCCCGCTCGGTGAAGAGGCTCGCGAAGCACCGGCGGCAGGCCGCGCGCAGCGCCTCGGGGCCCACCACGTTGAGGAAGCTCTCCTGCTGGCCCGCGAAGGAGGCCCCCGGGAGGTCTTCCGCGGTGGCCGACGAGCGCACCGCGACGGCCGCGCTGCCCCCCTCGCGAGAGAGCCGGTCGTACGCGGCGCGCAGCTCGTCCCAGACCTCCGCCGGGAGCTCGGCGCCCTCGACCAGCGCGCGGGCGGCCTTCGCGCGGCGCCCCAGATCGGCCGTGTCGTCCTTGTCGAGCCCGCGCATCAGCTCGGCGAGCGGGGCCCGAAGCCCGGCGTCGTCGAGCACCCGCCAGTACGCCTCGGCCGTGAGCGCGAAGCCCGGCGGAACCTTCACCCCCAGCGGGCGCAGCGAGCGCCAGAGTTCACCAAGCGAGGCGTTCTTGCCGCCGACGCGGGGCAGGTCGTCGAGCGTGATCTCCTCGAACCACCGGATGTAGCGCGCCATGGACCTCACGGCGGTGCACCGCGCGAGCCACCGCGCGGGCTGCTGGCGTGCGGCGATCGGGGAGCGCACCGATTGCGTCCGCGGTGCAGAAAGGGCCACCGGCGTGCGGGGTGTGCGCGTGGGGCGGGGCGTCGCGTGGAGGCGGATGAGGTGCCGGAGGTCTCGGCACGTCTGGTGCTGACGAGCGCTGGGGCGCGGACAAGGGACACGGCTCCCGGGAGGTACAGGCGATGGGACGCTTCGAGAACAAGGTCGTGTTGGTGACGGGCGGCGGGGCGGGCATCGGGCGGGCGACGGCGCTGGCCTTCGCCCGCGAGGGCGCGACGGTGATGATCGGCGACGTGACGGCCGAGGGGGAGGGGGTGGTCGGGGAGATCCGCGCGGCGGGCGGCGCGGCGCGCTTCGTCCGCTGCGACGTGTCGAGCGGGGCGGAGGTCACGGCGCTGGTCGCCGCCACGGTGGCGGCCTTCGGCGGCCTCGACGTGGCGTTCAACAACGCTGGCATCGAAGGGGTCTCGGCGCCCACCGACGCGTACCCCATCGACGTGTGGAACCGCGTGCTGGCGGTCAACCTCACGGGCGTCTTCCTGTGCATGCGCGCCCAGATTCCGCACATGCTCGCGCGCGGCGGCGGCGCCATCGTGAACAACGCCTCCATCCTCGGGCACGTGGGCTTCGCCAAAGCCCCGGCGTACACCGCCGCCAAGCACGGCGTGATCGGCCTCACCAAGGCCGCAGCGATCGAGAACGCCGCGCGCGGGGTGCGCATCAACGCCGTGTGCCCGGCCTTCATCGAGACCCCGATGCTGGCGCGCGCGGGCCTCACCACCGACCCGGGCGTCCGCGCCGCGATGGAGGCGATGCACCCCATCCACCGCCTCGGCCGCTCGGAGGAGGTCGCCGCCGCCGCGCTCTGGCTCGCCTCCCCCGAGGCCTCCTTCGTCACCGGCACCGCGATGCTGGTCGACGGCGGCTTCGTCGCGCAGTGACGCGGTAGATCCCCACCGCGCGCCTCCCGTCAGTCGCCCGCTCCGCCGGGCGCCGCGAGGCCGTGCTCGCGCATCCGTCGCCACAGCGTCACGCGGCTCACCCCGAGGATCTTCGCGGCGCGCGTCCGGTTGCCCCCGGCGCGCTCCAGGGCCCGCTGTATCCGCTGCGCCTCGGGGGAGCCCTCGACCGCGGGCGGGCGGTTGACCCGCGCCGGGGCGAGCGCCTCGTCGGGCTCGCCGGAGGTGATCTCCGGGGGGAGGTCGGCCTCGGTGAGCACCGGCCCCTCGCCGATCACGAAGGCGTACTGGAGCGCGTTGCGCAGCTCGCGCACGTTGCCCGGCCAGGGGTAGCGCGCCAGCGCGCCGAGGGCCCCGGGGGAGACCCGCGCGACGTGGCGCTCGCCGGCGCCGTTGAGCTCGTCGACGATGCGCGCCGTGAGCAGGGCCACGTCGCCCGCGCGGGCCCGCAGGGCGGGGATGAACAGCGGCACCACCCGCAGGCGGTACATCAGGTCGGCGCGGAAGCGGCCGAGCTCGACCGCGCGGCGCAGCGACTGGTGCGTCGCGGCCACCAGGCGCACGTTGACCGCGATGGGCTCGCTCCCGCCCACGGGGATCACCGTGCGCGTCTCCACCACGCGCAGCAGCTTGGCCTGGAGGTCGAGCGGGGTCTCGGCGATCTCGTCGAGGAAGAGCGTGCCCCGGTCGGCCGCGCGGAAGATGCCCGCGTGGTCGCGCGTCGCGCCCGTGAACGAGCCCTTCACGTGCCCGAAGAGCTCGCTCTCCAGCAGCGACGGGGGAAGGGCCGCGCAGTTGATCGCCTTGAAGGCCCCGCGCGACCGCGGCGACAGGTCGTGCAGGGCGCGCGCGACGAGCTCCTTGCCCGCGCCGGTCTCGCCCCGCACCAGCACCGGGACGTCCCGGCGCGCGGCCCGCTGGAGCACGTGAAACATCTGTTTCATCGCCGGGTCGCCGGTCCACATCCCGTGGAAGAGCAGCGGGGCGTCGGGGGCGTCGAGGGCGAACTCGTCCTGCGCGTCGAGCAGCAGCAG
>CAIOSS010001460.1 GCA_903860995.1 uncultured delta proteobacterium
CCCACGCTGCCGAACTTCGCCAGGTCCGCGTCATCGAAATAGGTCGCCATCGGGGGGGGGGGTCGCTCCGTCGTTGCGGGTGTCCTGCGATCCTCGCCCGGCGCTAAAGTCGAAGGCCAATGATCAGCATTTGCGTCCCCTGCTCGACCAGCAACCTCGGCCCCGGCTTCGACAGCCTCGGGCTCGCGCTCTCCCTCTGCCTGCAGGCCGAGGTGCAGCCCTCCGCGGAGCGGGTCGTCACCCGCGACGGCGACGCACTCTTCGCGGCCGTGCCCGACGACGACGACCTCTTCCTCCGCGCCCTCGGCCGCCGCCGCGCGTCCCAGGGCTACGCCGACGCGCCCTTCACGGCCGCGCTCCACAGCGCCATCCCGACGGGGCGGGGCCTCGGGTCGAGCGCCGCCGCCGTGGTCGCCGGGGTGATGGCCGCCGACGCCCTCGCGGGGCGCCCGCACGACCCGCTCGACGTGCTCCGCGCCGCCACGGACATCGAGGGACACCCCGACAACGCCGCGCCCGCGATCCTCGGGGGGCTCTGCTGCGCGGTGCTCGACCGCGACGTCCACGCGGCGTGCATCGCGGGCCTCGCCGACGTGCGCGCCGTCGTGGCGTCCCCGGAGGGGGTGTTCCCCACGAAGGCCTCCCGGGGCGCGCTGCCCGCGACGCTCGAGCACAAGACCGCGACGGCGAGCCTCGGGCGCGCGGTATTCCTCTCGCACGCGCTGCGCGACGGGCGCACCGACGCGCTCGCGTGGGCCTTCCAGGACGCCTTCCACCAGCCCTATCGCGCGCCGCTCCTGCCGGGGCTCGCCGAGGCCATCGCGGCCGCGCACGCGGCGGGCGCCATCGGGGCCTTCCTGTCCGGCGCGGGCTCGTCGTCCATCGCCCTGGTGCGCGACGAGCCGTCGCGCATCGAGCGGGTGTCGGCGGCGATGCGTACGGCCTACGAAGCGGCGGGCACACCCGTGACGATGCGCTCCCTGGCGGTGCACGCCCGGGGGGCGATGGTCTCGCGCTAGGCCCCGCCATCCCCGCCGCGGCGCAGCGCATCGTTTCCCTGGCCCCCGGGGGCGACGGTCTCGGCTATCCTCCGCCGCGAGCGCACGGATGGAGCAAGAGAATCACTGCGAGCACTGCGGCTTCGACCTGAGCCGCCTGGAGATGACGGTGCTCTTCGCGCGCAAGGGCGCCGAGCCCCGCAAGCTGCACTGCCCCATCTGCCGCAGCGATCGGGTGAAGATCCGGGCGCTGGAGCGGGTGTTCCCGCGGGCCGACTCCGGGCGCTGGGTGCGCTGGCGCGAAGGGGGCGTGGCGGGCCCGGCCAACGTCATCGCCGTCGGGCGCCTCAAGCTCCGGGTGGAGAGCGAGATCGAGTCGCTCGCCAAGGAGCAGATCTGCTTCCGCGCGGTGCCCGTGTTCATGTCCGGCGGCGAGCGGCAGATCCCGGTGCTCCCGGTGATGCCCGAGTACCTCGACACGCTCGACCCCGCGCAGGTGCGCCTCGCGCGCGAGAAGCCGCACCTCTTCGGTCGCGTCATCCAGGAGCGCGGCAAGTCTCGCTACCAGTGCGTGCTCCCCCTCCGCGGGCTGAAGCAGACCGAGTGGCCCACCTACGAGTGCGACCTGCTGCCGGCCAACCCCTTCTCCCCCAACGCGGGCGACGTCGACGCGGTGGCCTTCCGCGGCGTCACCCTGCGCGTGTGGCCCAACCTCAAGCGCCCCACCCACGCGTGGCGCTACTACGTGGTCGGCATTCAAGCCGCCACCGAGGAGGGCATGGCGCTCTTCGCCCAGGGGCGGATGCTGCGCGCGCGCATGCTCGTCCCGCCGAGCGACGTCGACGGCCGGCCCACCAGCGAGACGAAGCTCGAGGTGGTCTCGCTCGACCAGGAGGTCGGCCGCGAGGGTGAGAGCGGACCCACGGGCTTCGTCGGCGCCACCCGCAAGGGGCGGCCCGCGTGGGTGAGCGTGGAGTTCATGCAGGCCACGCAGGGCGGCGGCGCCGAGGCCGTCGGCGGCGGGCTCTTCCCGCTCCCTCCGCCGAGCGACTCGCTCCCGAGCGACACCTGGTCCTTCGGCGTCGACTTCGGCACGTCCAACACGGTCATCGCCGTGAAGCGCCGCGACGGCAGCCTGCAGTGCGTGGCCCCCGAGCGCGGCCGCGACCGCAGCTCCACCACCCTCAACCTCCTCGACGGCGGGCCCCCCACCATCCATCGCGGCATCGACCTCTGGCCCGGCGGCGAGTGGTCCGGCCCCTCCCACGACCTCCTCCCGAGCGAGCTCGGCTGCGTGCGGAAATGGACCGACGTGGCCTCCGAGTCGGCCATCAACGCCCTCTCCTTCGGCAAGGACTTCGGCGTCCCGCTGCGCGGCGCGTCGAGCGCGGTCTCGTCCGAGCACACGGTCAGCGAGTTCAAGTGGCTGCGCGCCGTGGAGAAGGACAAGAGCGCCCTCGCCCGGCGGGAGATCGTGCAGGCGCTCCAGTCGCGCTTCCTCGAAGGCGCGATGCTCATGACCGCGGCGTCGCTGCTCTCCGAAGAGGAGGCCGCGCCCAAGACGGTCAACGTGAACTACAGCTTCCCGCTGGCCTTCGACGAGGGCGACCTGGAGACGCTGCGCCTCGCCGCCGACGCGGCCGGCACCCGGCTGAAGCAGCTCACCGGCGCGGACTTCGTGTTCCCCGCGACGCCCCTCGTCGACGAGGCCCAGGCCGCGGCGGGGCACGCCTCGTCCGACAAGATGTTCCGCGTGTACCTCGACCTCGGCGGCGGCTCGCTGGAGCTGCTGGTCGACGACAACCTCGCGCGCAACAACCACCAGGGCCACGCGGGCTTACACCCCCACGTATTCAGCTCGTCGATCTTCTTCGGCGGGAGCGTGTACCTCCGCTCGCTCGTGGGCGCCGGCGAGGGCGACCGCCGCGGGGCCTGCGTGATGCCCGGCGTCGGGTCGTACACCCGGCTCGCGAGCGCGGTGCGCCAGAGCGCGTCGGCCAAGGCGCTGCTGGAGTCACCGCACGTCATCGCCGAGGCCCGCAAGTCCACCGCCGAGCGCCGCGCGCGGGTGTTCATCGGGTACATCGTGGAGTACGTGGCGCGCAGCCTCGCGGGCGTCTGCCTGGAGCACGGGCGCACGGCGCAGGGCGCGCTCGACCTCTCGCGCAACCGGCTCTTCTCGCTCTCCGGCACCGGCTCGCAGCGGCGGTGGATCCTCGGGATCAACAAGGGCCCACAGCAGAAGCGCGTGGTGGAGTTCTGCCTGGTGCTGCTCGGCAACGGCTGGGGCTTCGGCGACATCGTCCGCGACGGCATGAAGACCGTCGAACAGATGATGGCGCACCGGGTGTACGAGCGGCTGCTGGAGCTGCTCCGCGAGACCGACATCGCGAGGGAGATCAGCGACGGGGAGTTTCACCTGCTCGACCCGCGGCTCGCCTTCGACATCTCGTACGTGCTGCCCACCGAGGGGTCGCACCGCAAGGCCGCCGTCGCGCTGGGCCTGCTCGGCGCGCACCACAGCACCGAAGACGCAGCCCGATTCTTCAAGAACCGCGCGCCCGAGCGCCACGGCGTGCTCGGCCTCGACCTCTGGCTCAACGACCAGGGCCGCCGCATCCCGTGGTACCGGCCCTTCGGCCCGCCCGCGCAGGACGACCCGAGCCAGTTCGAGGTCTTCGTCCCAGTGCTCGAGGCGCCGCCCGCCGCGGTCGCCCCCCCGGCGCCCGCGATGCCCTTCATGGTGCCCGCCGCGCCTGCGATGCCCTTCCTGGCGCCCCCATCGCCTGCGATGCCCGCGATGCCGGCCGCCATGCCCTTGGGCATGCCCTCTCCGATGGGAGCCTTCCCGGGCTTCTCGATGCCGATGGAGATGGTCGCCTTCGCGCTGGTGCAGCAGTGGCCGATGCTCGCCGCGCAGGCCGCGCAGATGGGCGTCGGGGCGGTGGAGTTCGCGCAGCGGCAGCTCTGGCAGCAGGCGGTGGCGCAGGCGGCGCAGACCGGTCAGGGGCCCGAGCGGCTGCTCGCGACGCAGCAGTGGCAGAAGCTGATGCAGACGATGGTGATGCCCGGCATGACGCCCGAGC
>CAIOSS010001461.1 GCA_903860995.1 uncultured delta proteobacterium
CGCCGCAGCCGCAGCCGCCGTCCACCTCGCGGGGCTCGTCGCCGAGGTCGCCCGCCGCGCCGCCGTCCGTCGGCCGGTCGACGGCCACCGGCACGTCGCGCGCTCCGCCCGTGTCGGGTCGCAGCCCGTTGTCGGGGGCGACGCCCGTGTCCCGGGGCACCGGGGGGACATCCATCGGGGTGCCGGCGTCCATCGGACCCGCGGTGGGGCAGGTGCCCCGGTGCGACCCGGCGGGGCGGGAGATGTTCGCGGTGGGCCGGCCGCAGCTGGCGCAGATCTCGCCGCGCGCGGGGTACGAGAGCGCGACGCCGGTGTAGTGGGCGGCGGTGAGGGGGTAGTGGGCGTAGCCCCAGACGAGCTCCTGGTAGGGGTAGTTGCCGCGCACCTGGGCGCTCGCGAGGCCAGGGGTGCGAAACTCCCGCCGGTCGGCCGCGAACATCGGGTTGTTGGGGTTGTTGCGCACGACGAAGCCGTTGTAGCCCCAGGTGGCGAAGTACCAGTCCTCGACCACCGTCGGGTCGTTGTCGCCGATGCACGGCGAGGCCCGCCATTTGTCCGCGAGGATGGCCGCCCCGACGCTGACGTTGTAGGCCGCCGACGAGGCCACGCGGTTGGCGTCGTAGGCGCTGGTCTCGCCGCGGCGCATCCCGCTGGTGACCTGCGCGATGCCGTAGCCGCAGTCGAAGCTGATCACCGTCTCGCTCGTGGTGCAGAACTGCCGCCACGACGACTCGGTGAGGTAGATCGCCTTGAGCAGCACGCAGGGGAAGGTCGCCGGGACGGTGTCGCGCCGCCCCGTCCCGGTGCACCAGCCGCCGCCCGACCCCAGGGTGTTGCGGCCGCCGAAGTCCCAGCCCAGCGAGCCGTAGGCCATCGGGCCGGCGGCGACGCGGTCGAAGAGGCCGGACATCTCCGTCACCGAGGGGTTGCTCCCGCTCGCCGGGGCGACCCGGCACGAGCGGCACGGCGGGCACGCCGCCCCACCGGAGCACTGCGCCCACGCCTCGACGCCCGCCAGCGCGAGCGCCGCGCCCAGCAGCGCCGCCCTCACCGCGCACCCCCGGCGAAGCCGACGAACTCGATCACCTCGTCGGGCGACGCGATGGCGTGGGCGGTGCCGCCGCGGCGGGCGGAGATCACCACCGACTCGTCGCGGTCGGTGGTGTGGCGCAGGGCGATCCAGCGGCCGTCGGCGGACTCCGCGAGCAGCGCGTCGCTGCCCTCGCCGCGGGGCGCGAAGGCCGTCGGTGACGACTGCTCGGAGGCGCCCCGGGCGATCCAGCCGAGGCCGCGGTCGCCGGGGAGCGAGACCCCGATGACGCCGTCGCGAAGCACCCGCGGCATCAGGTGGTCGCTCGTGGCGCGCCAGCGCGGGGTGGCCGCCGGGGCCGCGGGGCCGTGGGCGCGCAGCGCGGCGACCTCGTACACGGCGCCCGAGAGCGCGCGGGCGAACACCACCTCGTCGCGCGCGGCGTCGTAGGAGAAGTCCCGCGCGAGGGGGAGGTCGGGGTGCACCACGGCGACGTCGCCGGAGCGCGCGTCGAGGCGCAGCAGCGACGATGCGCCGTCGTGGAGGTGGTAGACGAGCACCTCGTCGTCGCGCAGCGCCGCCGCGAGGAAGGCGAGCTGGCCGCGGCCCGACCACACCGTGCGCGCGGCCCCGGTGGCGGGGTCGACGGCGTCGAGGCGGAGCGCGTCGGTGCGCTCGACGAGGCGTCGGGAGACGGTGTCCGGGGCGGGGTCGTCGCCGTCGTCGCCGCGCTGCACCAGCACCGTGCCGCGGGCGGTGATCAGGGGGCGGGAGCCGTCGGTGAGCTCGCCGCAGAGCCGGGTGGTGGCGCCCGCGGCGGGGTCGATGCGGAAGAGCGCGCTGTGGTAGCTGCCGCCCCGCGGGGCCTCGCGGTCGGCGGCGACGGCGAGCACCACGGGCTGCGCCGTGGCGGCGCCGGGCAGCAGGGCGGCGTGGCGGGCGGAGGAGGGGAGGTGCGCGAAGCTGCCGAGCACGGCGGTGGGCGTCTGGGCGTCGGGGCGCTGGAGCACGACGGCCGTGCGCGGGGCGTCGGGGGCGCCGCGCAGGAGCACCACCGCCGGCGCCGGGGGCAGCGGGCGGGGCTGTGCGCTCGCGGTCGAGGCGCACCCGGCGAGGGCGCCGAGCAGGACGAGCAGCGGGTGGTGCGGGGGGCGCATCGGCTGATCATACGCGCCGGGCGGCGCGTCAGTGCTCGGGGTCGATGATGCGCGCGACGTCGGCGAGGGAGGCCTCGGAGAGCATGGGCTCGCGCTCGACGGCGCGGGCGTTCTCGGTGGCCTGGTCGGGGGTGCGCGCGCCGGGCACGACCACGCTGACGAGCCCGTTGGCGAGCACGTAGCGCAGCGCGGCCTCGCGGAGCGAGGCGATGGGCGGGTGCACGAGGGCGTCGCGCAGGGCGTCGCGCTGCTTCATGCGACGGGTGAGGTCCTGCGGGGTCCAGCGGTAGAGCCGGTGGTCGTCGTCGGAGAAGCGCCGCGCGCCGGACCATCCGTCCGCGAGCAGGCCGTACGCGAGCGGCGAGCGGGCGACGACGGCCACGCCCGCGCGGCTGATGTCGCCGGAGAGGCGGTGCAGCAGCATCGGGAGGTAGAGGTTGTACGGCAGCACGACGAGGTCGGGGGTATGGGCGAGGGCGGCGCGGCCGACCCCTTCGGAGCCCACGCTCACGCCGATGAGCCGGGCCTTGCCGGCGGCCTTGAGGTCGCTGAGGGTGGCCCACGCCTCGTCGCCGGTGAGGGTGCTCAGCGCGGGGTTGTGCAGCACGAGCGCGTCGAGGCAGTCGACGCCGAGCTTCTTCAGGGCGCGCTCGCAGGCCGCGGTGAGGTAAGGCCGGGAGAAGTCCTTGCGGGGCACCGGGTGCTTCGGGTCGCGGTCGACGCCCACGCGCACCGAGGCGAAGACCTTGTCGGCCCCGACGTCGCGCTTGAGGTCGGCGATCCAGCCGAGCACCTCGCCCTCGCGGTAGCTGTCGGCGACCTCGACGAAGGACCCGCCCGCGTCGACCGCGGCGCGCAGCGTGGCGCGGGCGGTGAGCTCGAAGGACGAGCCGTAGCCCTCGCCGGAGATGCCCCAGGTGCCGAGGCCCACCTCACCGACAGAAACGCCGCTGCGGCCAAGGGTTCGGGTGCGCATCGTGGGCTGAGGGGGTTACCCCCGGTGGGGCACGGCGGTCAACGCACAGAAGAGCATTGCTGCGAGGGGCGCGGCGGTGCGATCGTCCGAGGCACTGCCCACATGGACGTACTCGTCGCCCACCACGGATATTGCTTCGACGGGGCCGCGAGCGCGGCGATCTTCTCGCGCTTCCTGCGCGAGACCCAGGCCGCGCTGAGCGAGGCGAAGTTCCACTTCCGGGGGCTGCTGTACGAGCCCAACGCGCCGCCGCCGGGCGACAAGCTGATGGTGGGGGCGATCAACGCCATCCTCGATTACCGCTACACCCAGTCGCCTTACCTGGACTGGTATTTCGACCACCACGTGAGCGCCTTCCAGGAGCCGGGCTCGGAGCTGCATTTCCAGTCCGACACGAGCGGCCGGAAGTTTCACGACGGGGCCTACGGGTCGTGCACGAAGTTCATCATCGACGTGGCGCGCGAGCGCTGGGGCTGGACGGCGCCGGACCTCGACGAACTGGTGGCGTGGAGCGACGTCATCGACGCGGCGCGCTTCACCGACGCCGACCAGGCGGGCTCCTTCGAGCCGTCGGCGATGAAGCTCGCGGCGGTGGTGCAGGAGCAGGGCGACGACTCGATGCTGGCGTGGATGATCCCGCAGCTCGCGACCACCTCCCTCGACGACCTGGCGAGGCACCCCGACGTGCTGCGCCGGCTGGAGCCCATCAAGGCCCGGCACGAGGCGCTCTGCAGGCGCATGGAGCAGTCGGGCGAGCAGCGGGGCTCGGTGGCGTGGTTCGACCTGAGCGACGCGCCGCTCGACACGGTGGCGAAGTTCGTCGGCTACAAGCTCTTCCCGACGGCGATGTACTCCATCGTGCTCTCGCGCACCCCGAAGCGGGTGAAGATCTCCGTGGGCTACAACCCGTGGTCGAAGCACCCGCGGCGGCACGACATCGCGCGGCTGTGCGAGCGCTACGGCGGAGGGGGTCACCCGGTGGTGGGCGCGATCTCGCTGCCGCCGGGCGAGCTGCCCAAGGCCAAGGCCATCATGGAGGAGTTCCTCACCGCGCTGAACAGCTGAGCGCGCGGGAGGGCTTCCGCGGCGCCGGGGCTTGTGCGAGCGTCCCGGCCATCATGGCAGACCTACAGATCGAGGAGCTCACGGCAGGCACTGGGGACGAGGCCACCACCGGCAAGACCGTCGACGTGCACTACACAGGCTGGCTGACCAACGGGACGAAGTTCGACTCGTCCGTCGATCGCGGCCGGCCCTTCTCCTTCCCCCTCGGCGCCGGGCGCGTCATCAAGGGGTGGGACCAAGGGGTCGCGGGCATGAAGGTCGGCGGCAAGCGCAAGCTCACCATCCCCCCGGAGCTCGGCTACGGCGCGCGCGGCGCCGGGGCGGTCATCCCCCCCGACGCCACCCTCGTCTTCGAGGTCGAGCTGCTCGCGGTGAAGTGACCCTCAGCCCGCCAGCTCGTCGAGCTCCTTGAGCAGCGTCGAGAGCCACACCGTCAACTCCCGCCGGCGCCTCGCGTAGGTCTCCGGCCCCACGTCGCCCGTCGCGTGCCGGCGCGCCAGCGCGGCGCCCTCGGCCAGCGCCCGGTCGCGCTCGGCCTCGATGTCCGCGCGGGTGCGCTTACCCGTGGTGGTATTCCCGCGGCGCAGCGCCGTGAAGAGCCCACCGAGCACCAGCAGCGCCGTCGCCCCGGTCGCGATCGGCCGCGCCGGACCCGCCGGCGAGGGGATGCCGTTGAGGTGGATGGCGATGGCCCGCAGGGGCGAGTCGCTCGGCTGCCGCGACAGGCCCGTCAGGAGGATCTTCTCCCCGTTGGACTCGCGCGCCTCCGCCGCAGGCATGCCGTCGACGTTGAGGGTCAACCCCCGAGGGGCCTCGACGGCGATGAGGGCGTTGACCACCGGGATCGGCATGCCCAGCCGCAGCGTCACGTCCCCGCCGCTCAGCTTCATCTGAAACTGGAACACCACCTCGATGGGCTCGCTCAGCGTCGGGGGGATGCTCCCGCGCAGCACCGCGACGTCGCCCTCGGTGGTGAGCCGGAGGTCGTTCATCGAGGGCTGCGACGTGAAGGCCGTGTACCCGTGCGGCAGCTCGAAGCGCATCCCGTCGCGCGGCACGTACGCCCGCGGCACGGGCTGCTGGTCGCCGAGCGCGAGGGCCGACAGGTTGGCCAGCCGCAGGCGCTGCACCACCATCAGCCGGTCGTCGCGGAAGCGCATCTCCGTGCGCGAGTCCCAGAGCAGCACCCCGCGGCCCTCGTGCTCGACGTCGTAGCGCACGAGCTGAACCCGGTAGCCCGCGCTGCTCCCGAGCTGGAAGGGCAGCGCGCCGAACTTCGCCCCGTCGATCTCGGTGCTCGCCCGGTACGCGATGTTTCCGCCTCGCGTGAGGCCCTGGAACATCGCCATCCCGTCGCGGTCGGTGCGGGCCTCCCGCGGCGCGTCGCGCTCGCCCTCGCGCATCGCACCGAGGCGCACCGGAGCCCCCTCGACGGGCGCGCCCTGGGTGTTCACCACCCGCACGACGATGGTGCCCTCGGGGACGTTGGTCGCCTCTTCGGCGAAGGACTGCGGCAGCGACGCGCGGCGCACGGCGGGGTCAGCGCCGCCGCCCATGTGGGGATCGTCGCTCCCCATGGCGGGGTGCCCTGGCGGCAGGGGCTGCGTGGGGTCGACCGGACCCGGCGCCGCGCGCACCGCAGTGTCGACCGAGACCGCGGCGGCATCGCCCGGGACGGCGGCGTCTTGCGCCCCGGCGGGCGCGGCCGCGAGAAGCACCGCGAGGAGGGCGCGGAGATCAGGTCGTCGCATCGGCGGCCTCCGGCTTCAGGCGCTCGCCGCAGCGCTTGCAGAACACCGCGTCGTCGTCGTTGGCCGTCGCGCACTTCGGGCAGTCGACGCCGACGGTGACCGGCCCGGTCGAGGCCTCCGCGGGCACATCGACCGCGGTCTCCGTGTCGGTCGCCTCGGCCCCTCCGGCGGCCGCCGCGAGCATCGCCTCGGCGCGCGCGCGCCACGGTCCGATGCCCTCGTCGATGGCCCGCATCGCGGCGCGGGCCTCCTCGCGGTAGCGCGCCTCGAGCGCCTTGTGGTCCTCCTCGCCGATGCGCCCGATGGAGCGCTCGAACTCCAGGTCGCGCAGCGCCTGCAGCGCCGCCCGCTTGCGCGCGTCGAGGTCCGCGAGCGCCGCGCCGTCGTCGTCGCCGTCGTCCGCGTCGCCGGGCTGCGCCGGGTCGAGCACCAGACGCAGGGTCTCCCAGAAGAGCAGCACCGCCCCGGAGAGCAGCGCGAAGGCCAACCCCAGCACCACCGCCGGGGCGCCCTTCACCAGCCCGATGGGCACCGCCACCACCACCACGGTCGCCAGCGCGATCAGCGCCACGTGCCGGGCCGCCATCTCCTGCGCGTCACTCATCGAGGCCCTTCAGTTCTTCGTTGATGCGGGCGTCGTACTCGCCTGCCGTCATCACATCGGGCCGCTCCGCGGGCTTCGCGGGCGGCGTCACGGGCACCGGCTTGCGCGCCCAGCGGCGCACCAGGCGCAGCCCCACGACCCCGCCCGCCAGCATCGCCGCCACGGGAACGATGTACAGGGCCTTGTTGGCCCCGCGGTCGGGCGGCACCTCCAGCGACTCGCTGCCGTAGCGGGCCACGTAGTCGTCGATGATGGTGCGCACCTCGTCGCCGCGCTGGAGCCGCTCGCGGATGCGCTCGCGCTGCCCGTCGGCGAAGCCGCAGGCGCAGGTGGAGAGCGACTCCCGGGGGCAGTCGCCGCACATGCACCGGAGCTGCTCGAAGACCCGGCGCTCGGCGGGGGAGGCCTGCCGGGCGTTGGTCGCGCCGGTGGTCTGGTGGTTGTTCTGCGCGCTCGCCGGGAGGGCCGCGAGGGTCGCCGCGCCGCCCGCGGCCAGGGTCACCACGAGGAGGGCGCCCGGTCCGCCGAGGGGCACCCGCCGC
>CAIOSS010001462.1 GCA_903860995.1 uncultured delta proteobacterium
CGCGCATCGCCGTGCAGACGTGCCGCCAGTCGGGCCTCTCGACGATCTACACCGAGCTGCTCGATTTCGGCGGCGACGAGATCTATTTCCACAAGGCCCCGGCGCTGGCGGGCAAGACCTTCGGCGAGTCCCTCGACGCCTTCGAGGACGGCGCCGTGATCGGGCTGCGCACGCCCGACGGGGTGGCCCGGCTGCTCCCGGCGATGGACACGAAGCTCGGCGCCGACGACGCGCTGATCGTGATCGCCGAGGACGACGACAAGATCCACGCGGCGGCGAAGGCCCCGAAGGTCGACGAGGCGCTGCTGCGCCCGGCCGCGACGGAGGCCCGCGCCCCGGAGCGCACGCTCATCCTCGGGTGGAACACCCGCGGCGCCACGGTGGTGAGCGAGCTGGACAAGTACGCGATGCCGGGCTCGGAGCTCACCATCATCGCCGACGATGACCGCCCCGGCGACGACCTCGACGGCCTCGACGGCGAGCTGGTGAACCACAAGGTCCGCACCGTGAAGGGGGACATCAACGACCGGCGGGTGCTCGACGCGGCCGGGGTGAGCGGCTTCCAGCACGTCATCACGCTCTCGTACGCCGACCGGCTCGGGGTGCAGGAGGCCGACGCGATCACCCTGGTGACGCTGCTCCACCTGCGCGACATCGAGGAGAAGCACGGCGAGACCTTCTCGGTGGTGAGCGAGATGCTCGACGCGCGCAACCAGAAGCTCGCAGAGGTCACCAAGACCGACGACTTCATCGTGAGCGAGAACCTCATCAGCCTGCTGCTCGCGCAGCTCGCGGAGAACAAGGCCCTCGGCGCCGTCTTCGAGGACCTCTTCGACGCCGACGGCGCGGAGATCTACCTGAAGGACGCGGGCACCTACGTAGCGCCGGGCGAGGCCGTGGACTTCTTCACGGTGGTCGAGTCGGCGCGGCGCCGGGGCGAGATCGCCATCGGCTACGAGATCGCCGACAAGGCCGGCGCGCGGACGCCGAAGCTCAACCCGAAGAAGAGCGAGCGGGTGACCTTCGCCGCGGGCGACCGCGTCGTGGTCATCGCAGACTCCTGACCGCTGCGTCGGGCGTCGCCGCGTCATCGCTGGGGGGTGGAGACCCGGGTGGAGATGGTTCCGGATGCCGACCGGGCGCTGAAGGGACGCGAGCTCGTGGCGAGCGCCGACGCCGTCGTGATCGATGGCTCCCCTCGCTGGTGCAACCTCGCCCGAACCATCATGGAACAGGACGTCCCTGGCGCCTGGATCGTCCGGCTCGCGGGCGAGCCCTGAGCGAATTCCGCGCAAAAACCGCAGGAATGTCCGCCCTGACGGCGGCACCTCCCGCCAGGGGCCCCCGTAGCGACCCCGGGGGGACGAAAATCGACTGGTGCCGGCGACCCGCGGTGTGGGCCTCTGTCGAGCGTGGTGTTTCCCTGTTTCAAGAGCACCCTGCGGATCAATTTCCCTGTTTATGGCCATTTCCCGTGTAGGGGAATGAACCAATCGCGTTCACGCCTCGGCACTTTGGTCCCCGCTCTCCCGACAACCGACCCGGTTGTGACGTCATAAGCGCTTGTTTTAAAGCGTTTGCGCGCACTCCCCCGGGCCGCTTTGCTGCGGCCCATGCAACGACACACCACGCTGACCGCTCTCGCTGCCCTCTCCCTGGTCGCCGCCGCTGGCTGCGCTCCAGTGGACGGGGACGACACGGCCTCTTCGTCGACGCAGCAGATCGTCGCCACCTGCCCCGAGATGGTGACCTCTGACGGCCGCGACCCGCGCAACGCGGCGGGTCAGATCCGCTACTGCTGGCCCACCGAAGCGAAGTGCTTCTGCGACACCGACAACGACTGCTACGCCCTCGAGGGCTACACCGCCTGCACGCCGCGGACTTCCGCCACGGCGACCACCACCACCAC
>CAIOSS010001463.1 GCA_903860995.1 uncultured delta proteobacterium
CCGGCGGGGTCGGCGCGGCGGGCCGAGGGGTCGGCGGCGGGGGGGCGGGCGCCGCGACCGCGGGCGGGCGGTCCTGCGCGGCGGAGGGCGAGCTGCAACCGGCGAGGAGCAGCGCGAGCGGGGCGACGGATCGGGTTGCGCGGTTCACGGGCCGGTCGGGTTAGCACAGTGGCGCTCCAAGGGGAGCTCTGCACTGCCCGGCCGGCGGGGCTGTCGAAGGGATGACGTTGCGCTTGGAGGGCTGTTAGAGTCCGCGCCAACGGGAGCCATCGAAGCTTGTTCAGCAAGTACTACCAGAGCGAGCTGACCTACCTCCGCGAGCTCGGCAAGGAGTTCGGCAAGGCGTACCCCGCCGTGGCGGGGATGCTGTCCGAGCGGGGCGGTGACCCCGACGTCGAGCGC
This sequence comes from uncultured delta proteobacterium, assembly GCA_903860995.1. Classification (GTDB taxonomy): domain Bacteria; phylum Myxococcota_A; class Polyangia; order Polyangiales; genus SCUS01. The sequence continues at coordinate 403 of CAIOSS010001463.1, forward strand.
CTGATGGAGGGCTGCGCGATCCTCACGGCGCGCATCCGCGAGCGCCTCGACGACGACGTCCCGGAGGTCATCCACACCCTCACCGACCTTCTGTTTCCGCACTACCTGCGCACCCTTCCGGCGTGCTCCATCGTGGAGTTCACCCCGGTGGCGGGCGCGCTGCGCACCCGACAGCGGGTCGCGCGCAACACCGAGCTCGCGGCCAACCCCGTGGAGGGCACGATGTGCCGCTTCCGCACCACCGCGGACGTCGACCTGCTGCCGCTCCAGATCACCGACGTCATCCACGACACGGCGCAGCCCTCGCTGCCCACCATCCGGGTGCAGTTTCAGACCCACGAGGCGGGCCGCGCGGCGGTGTTTCACCCCGACGGGGTGCGGCTCTACCTGCACGGCGAGGCCGCGGTCTGCACGATGGTGATGCTGTGGATGATGCAGCACCTGAAGTCCGTGTCCGTGCGCGGGCTCTCGTCGGGCGCGAAGGGCATCGAGATCGGCAAGGCCTCGGTGCGCGCCGCGGGCTTCGACGAGCGCTGCGCGATGCTCCCGTGGCCGAAGTTCGCGCCCGGCGGATTCCGCTTGCTGCAGGAGTACTTCACGCTCCCGGCGAAGTTCAATTTCATCGACGTGCGCGGCCTCGACGCGGCCGTCTCGCGGGCTGAAGACCGCTTCGAGATCGTGTTCCAGTTCGAGCGCCCGCCGGCGCTGCCGACGCGCATCTCGCGCGACCTGATGAAGCTGCACTGCGCGCCGGTGATCAACCTCTTCGCGGTCGACGCCGACCCGCTGAAGCTCGACCCGACGCAGCACGAGTACCTCCTGCGCGCGAGCGAGGTCGACCCGCGGCACATGGAGATCTACTCCATCGACAAGGTCACCGGACTCCAGGCGGGCCGCAGCGACCGCCGCGAGTACAAGCCCTTCTTCGACTTCATCCACGCCTCGACGCCCGACGACATCCCCTCGTACTACCGCGTGCGGCGCAGCAACTCGCCCCTCGACGACGGCATCGACTCCTGGCTCTCGGTGCAGACCCCGCGCGACGTCCCCGCCGGGGCCATCGAGGAGACGCTCTCCATCGAGCTCATGTGCACCAACCGCGGCCTGCCGTCGCAGCTCAAGGTGGGCGACATCTGCATGGCCGCCCCGGGCTCGCCGCCCTTCGCCCGCTTCAAGAACGTCACGCCGGTCACCATCCCCGTGCGCCCTCCCTTCGGGCAGTCGCTGCACTGGCGGCTCATCTCCCACCTCGCGCTCAACTACCGCGCGCTGGCCGACCGGCAGTCGCTGCGGGCCATCCTCGACCTCTACAACTTCCTCGCGGCGGTCGACCGGCAGGCGGCGCGCGCCAACCGGCTGCGCATCGAGGGCATCCGCGAGGTGCGCACCCGCCCCGTCGAGCGCCTCGTGAAGGGCGTGCCCGTACGCGGCGTGGGCACCACCCTGGAGCTCGACGAGGGAAGCTTCTCCGGCGACGGCGACCTGTACCTGTTCGCGTCCGTGATCGATGAGGTGCTCGCGGCGCACGCGGGCATCAACACCTTCAGCGAACTGAGCGTGAAGACGCACCCCTCGCAGGCGGAGTATTCGTGGAAGGCAAAGAGCGGCCAGCAGCCGATCCTATGACGGCGCTGGTCGGACTCCTGCTCGGCCAGCCGCGCCGGGTGGGGTTCTACCGCGCCATCGAGCTCCTCGAGCGCGCCACCAAGGGGCCGCGCATCGGGGACTATGGGCCCGTCAACGAGGAGTCGATCCGGTTTCGGCACGACCCGTCGCTCACGTTCGCCACCAGCGACATCTCCAGCATCAAGGCCCGGCCGCGGCGGGCGGGGGAGACCGGCGACGGTCCGGACGAGCCCGTCTACGAGATCACCAGCACCTTCCTCGGGCTCACGGGCACGGTCTCGCCGCTGCCGACGTACATCGCCGAGGAGGTGCTCCACGAGGACCACGACCGCCCGGCGCAGCGGGAGTTTCTCGACGTCTTCCACCACCGCATCCTCTCGCTCTTCTACCGCGCGCACGCCCGCTACTCCTTCTCCGCCGACTACCTGAGCGGCTCCAACGACCCCTGGTCGCGCCGCTCGCTCGCCCTCGCGGGCATCGACACCTTCGACGACAACAAGCCGCCGGTGAACCTCACGCTGGCCCGGCTGCTGCGCCTCGCGCCGCTGCTCGCGACCCGCGCCCGCACCGCGCAGGGGCTCGTCGCGGCGGTGTCCGACGTCATGCAGGAGGTGCTCATCGGCGCCCCGGTGTCGGTCGAGCAGTTCGTCGGCCGGTGGGTCACCATCGAGGAGCGACAGTTGCTGCGGCTGGGCGTCGCCAACACCACGCTGGGCGTCGACGCCACCGTCGGGCGCCGGGTGTTCGACCGCGGGGGGAAGTTCCGGCTCGTGCTCGGACCCCTGAAGCGCAAGGCCTTTCAGCGCTTCCTGCCGGGCGGCGACGGGCTCGCGCAGATCAAGGAGCTCGTCACCTTTTACGTGCGCGACCCGCTGGAGTTCGACCTTGAGCTCATCCTCGCGCCCGGAGAGACGCCATCGCTGCGCCTGTCCGCAACCCAGGGGGAGGCCTCGCGGCTGGGCCTCGACTCCTGGGTGACCGTCGGCGCCGACCGCGAGACCCGCGTGATCGTCCCCGTCCCTGTCGGCAATGAAGTCTCCGGGGAGCATGGTGCGACCCCGGCGAACGATGACTCCGCACCGAAGGCCCCGGAGGGCCAAGTCCATGGCACTGCTCGTTGAGCCCAAGACCCTCGTCCGTCGACTGACCCCCACCGCGACCCGTGCCCTCGAAGCCAGCGTGTCCCGCGCTGCCAGCGCGCGCGCCTATGAGATCACCGTCGAGCACCTGCTCCTCGAGCTCGTCTCCCCGGCCGACGGCGACGCCGCGGGCATCCTCCATCAGTTCGACCAGGACCGCGTGCGCCTCGTCGGTCGCCTCGAGAAGGCCGTGAGCGGACTTCGCGTCGGCAACGGCGGCAAGCCCACCTTCTCGGCCTCGCTCTTCCAGTGGATGGAAGACGCCTGGACGGTGTCGTCGCTCGAGACCGACTCCACGCGGCTGCGAACCGGCGCCCTGTTGCTCCAGTTCATCGCCAACCCGGGTCGCTACAGCGCCGAGACGCTGCCCGAGCTCGAGAGCATCCCTCGCGACCAGCTCCGCAAGGAGCTCTCGGAGATCATCGTGGGCTCCAAGGAGTCCGCCGAGGTCGGCGTGGCGGGCCCCGCGGGCGCGACGGCGAGCGCGGGCGGCGGGTCCCCCGCGATGGCGGGCGCGGCGGCTCCCGGCACCTCCGAGAACCTCGCGCGCTTCTGCGAGAACCTTACGCAGAAGGCCCGCGACGGAAAGATCGACCCCATCTTCGGCCGTCACGCCGAGATTCGTCAGCTCGTCGACATCCTGTCCCGTCGCCGGAAGAACAACCCGATCATCGTGGGTGAGCCGGGCACCGGCAAGACCGCGCTCGTCGAGGGTCTGGCCATCGAGGTCATCCAGG
>CAIOSS010001464.1 GCA_903860995.1 uncultured delta proteobacterium
CCCACGCTCGCTTGCCCGGGGTGCAGGCGCGGGACGCGACCAACCCCGGTCCGAGGCGAGGACGAGACCCCAAAGAATGCCGAGAAAATATGATGAAAATGAGACCAGAGGACAGCCATGAATGGAGAGGGGCTCAGCGAACGCATGCGTTTCACGACGAACTGTCAGGTGAGAGCAGCCCCTCGCCATTCATGGAGAGGGGCGCGCGGCAGCGGGGGTGAGGTCTGCGCGAGCTTCGACGCATGGCCGCCCATTGAGGGCGATCCCCTACCGCGTCACCACGATCGCCACGCCCGTCACGGCCAGCGCCGCGCCGAACCACCGCCGCGCCGGGATGCGGTCGCCCATCGCGCGCGACATCAGCATCAGCACGATCGCCCCCGTCTGGTTGAGCAGCGCCGCCCGCGAGGCCGTGCCGTACTTCATCCCGCCGAGCCACAGCAGCATCGACACGTAGGTCGCGAGCACCGTCGCCGGCACCGCCACCCGCCACGCCGGCTGCGGCTTGAACAGCGCCAGCGCCTCCCGCCCCTTGCCCCGCGCGAGCTGCACCGCGAGCAGCGCCGCCGAGCCCGCCAGCAGGCGTATCGTCGTCGCCTCGACCAGCCCGCTGCGGCCCAGCGCAGGCTTCGCCAGCACCACGCCCACCGCCGTGGTCACCACCCCGCCCAGCACCAGCGCGAGGCCGCGCGGGTCGACCTTCACCTCGCCGCGCGACTGCCACACCACCAGCAGCAGGCCCACCAGCACCAGCGGCGCGCCCCACAGGAAGCCCGGGCGCGGCACCTCGCTCAGCCAGAGCGTCGAGATCAGGATCACCGTCGGCGAGTACGCGCAGTCCGCGACCGCGGCGACCGAGGCGTCGACGCGGCGCAGGCCCGCCAGGAAGAGCGAGTCGGCCACCGCGAGGCCGAGCACCCCGCTGCCGATGAGGCACAGCCAGTCGAGGGCGCTGCGGTGGGCGTCGAAGTGCAGGCCCGCCAGCGCCATCGTGAGGAGCAGCAGCGCCGTCGCGACGGCGTTCTTGAAGAGGTTGAGCGAGACCGGGTGCACGTCGCCGAGGCGGCGGAAGAGCATCACGGCGGTGGCCCACACCACCGCGCAGCCGAGGGCCATCGCGTCGCCGATCCAGGGGGGCATCACAGGGTGGCGTGGTCTATAGCCCAACCGCGAGGGCAGAGGGGCGGAGCTACCATGCCCCGACGAGCTGCACGCCGTTGAGGGAGGGCGCGAGCTGCCAGGTCACCGCGGGGCGGTCGCGCCAGCGCATCGCGCGGGTGGGCATCGTGAGCAGGTTGAGCTCGCCCACCACGACGGCGGTGCCGAAGGAGAGGGCGGCGGAGACGGGGCGGTCGTAGCCCACCCAGAGCACCAGGCCCGAGGCGACCGCGACGACGCCGACGAGCAGGTGGTTGTACCAGGCGCGGCCGCGGGCCTCGGCGTCGGCCGCGCGGGTGATGGCCGCGGCGACGTCGCCGGTGCGGTGGGCGTCCGCGGCGGCGCGCCAGACGTTGGGGATGGGCGAGATGATCATCCCCCCGACCGCGAGGAAGGAGGTGGCCGCGACGACGGCGGCGTCGATGCGCAGCCCCGGGTCGGCGAGCGCAAGAGCGAGCGTGGTCTGCCCCACGGCCGAGATGGAGTAGGCCGCGGTGAAGCCCCAGTACCAGATGCGGGCGTGCGTGGCGTCGCGGTCGAGCAGGGCGACGCGCGGGTCGACCGGGTCGGCGTGGGCCGCGAGGGGCACGGCGGTGAGCGCGAGGGACAGGGCGGCCGCGACGCGCATCGGCGACGAGTACCACGACCCGCGCGCCCGACGATGGGTCTACGCGCGGAGCGCGTCGAGGACGTTCATGCGGGCGGCGCGCACGGCGGGGAAGAGCCCGCCGAGGAGAACAGCGCGATCATCATCCCGAGGATGGTGAGGAACATGGTCGTGTCTCGATGGCCCGCTTGAAGGCGTCGAGCAAGCGCCGCCGCGCGCCGCCCG
>CAIOSS010001465.1 GCA_903860995.1 uncultured delta proteobacterium
GTCCGGGGCGCTGTGATACTGTCGCGCCGCCGCCGCACCCCGAAACGCCCGCACGAAGACCACGAAGGCGCCTCTCCTGATGTTGGCCCTGCTCGTCCGCGTCGATAACTTCCAGGACAACTCCAGCCGGTCGTTCGCTTTCGGAAAGACGCCGGTGCGCATCGGGCGCAACGCCCTCAACGACCTGCCCCTGGCCTTCCCCTTCGTGTCCCAGTGGCACGCCGTCGTGGCCTTCGACCAGGCCAACGCGGCCTACTACGACCTCGGGTCGACCAACGGCACCACGGTGCAGGGGCAGCGCCTCGCGCCCAACCAGCCCGTGGGCATCCCGGGGCCCGAGTACGAGTTCCGCATCGGGGCGCTGCGGCTGACCTTCCAGCTGGCCAACGTGCCCGAGCAGATGATCACCGGGTCGGCGGCGGCCAACGCCGACTCCACCGTGGTCTCCGCGGGGCTCCTCAAGAGCACCCAGGCCCGGCTCCCCGGCGCCGCGAGCGGCCATCCGCCCGACGACAACGACGTCTCATCGACCATGATGATCGACTCCGCGGCGATCATGGCCAACCACGCGGCCCAGCAGCAGGGCGCCGCGCGGCCCTCGATGATGGGCCCGGCGCGCAACCAGATCCTCGCGCTGCGCCCGCTCTACGCCGCCCACCGCCGGGCCTGGCAGGAACTCCAGCAGGGCCTCGTCAACGCGCTCTCGCAGGTGCCCGCCGCGCAGGTTCCGGCGGCCCTCACGCTCTTCGCCGAGAGCTACCCCGAGGCCGCGGGCGAGGCCCAGTTCAAGGCCCTCGCGCAGTCGCAGAACGTCACGCTCCCGGGCGACCAGGGCCACGGCGGCGCGGCCGGGCAGCTGGTGCAGCAGCTCGCGCAGTACCTCGTGCCGTCGCGCCCGGCGCCACAGACGCCGCAGGAGATGGAGGGCTTCCTGGTGCGGGCGCTCGCGGCCATGGAGACCTTCGGCACCGCGTACGTGAGCCTGCGGCGGAGCCAGGACGAGTTCGGCACGGAGATGGTCGGGTCGTCCCGCCGCAGCGCCGACCCGACGCCCATCGAAGACGCGCAGGACCCGCGGCAGGTGCTGGAGTTCCTCCTCGACTGGACCGGCGACGGCGACGCCCGGATGCAGCAGCTCCGCGGGCAGTACGCCGAGATCATGACCCACCAGGTCGCCCTGCTCGGCGCGGTGATGGAGGGCGTGCGCAAGCTGCTCCAGGTGCGGCTCTCGCCCGCGGGCATCCTCCGGCACGTCGAGGGCGCGGGCGGGGCCTTCAACTTCGGCCCCTTCAAGGCCGCGGCGGCGTGGAAGCGCTACCTCGCCCTGCACGACGAGCTCACCGAGGACAAGGAGATCACCTCCGCCATCTTCGGCCGCGACTTCGCCCGGGCGTACTCCGCCGCGCTGGGTGAAAACTTCGCTGACAACGATCCGAGGCGTGTACCATCCGGCCGGGGCCACTAAGGATTCTTAGGGCCACGTAAAGCTCTTCTGTCTCCAGGCGCGCAGGGGTTGTCGTTCCCATGAGAGTGCTCTCCACCCACGGGGTTGTTCGTTGGTTCGGGCTCTGCGCCGCGCTGGGCGTCGCCGGCGCGGTCGTCGCGTCTGCGTGCTCCAGCAACCGCCCGCCGCCCGCCGTCCCGCTGCCCGCGCCGACGCTGTGCGCCATGCCCGCCCCGCAGGCCGTGGCCGGCGCCGTCCCGACGCTGCGCGCCGACCAGTGGGCCCGGCTGCTCATCCGCGGGTACACCCCGGGCATGGCGCAGGGCAACGTGCGCGACTGCACCGACCAGCCCATCGCGTGGCGCGAGCCCGCGGTGCGCTGCCGCGACGCGGCCGAGCCCAGCGCCCCGGTGCCGCAGCGGGCCATCACCGAAGACGACGTCATCGTGCAGCGGCTCACCCCCTCGCTGCGCCTCGTGTGGATCATCGTCGACCGCTTCGACAACGGCGAGGCCACCGGGCCGGTGGCGGTCACGGAGTTCGCCAACAACCGGGTGGGCGTGCGGGCCATCGGCACGCTGCGCACCTTCCCCCGGCGGCCGCGGCTGCGGCTGGAGTCCATCGGCGCGCGGCGGGTGCTCATCGGCGAAGGCGAGGTGTGCGCGGACGAGAACAACCCGCTCACCTGCCGGCGCCAGGCGCGGCTGATGATGCTCCAGGGCGACCGCTTCGTGGCCGAGCCGCTGCGCTCCACCAGCGGGCGCTGCCTCGGCCCGGCGCGCTTCGAGTTCAAGAAGGAGTACTCCGTGGTCGTCGACGAGACGGGCTGGGAGCGCACCTTCGAGCTGCAGACCTCATTGCAGTACCGCGCCGAGGGCGTGCAGGTGAGCGAGCAGGTGACCGTGTCCGACCGCGACAGGGCGCGGCCGCAGGTGCCGTCGCGGGTGTTCCGCCGGGCGGCGGCCGACCGGGCCATCTACGTGATCAACAACGCCTTCGTGGCGAGCGACCCGTCGCTGTGGAACCGCGTGCTCCGCGTCGACGCCCGCACCGGCCTGGTGCGCGACGGCGGCCTCGGGGACGCGAGCGCCGACGCCCCGGACGCCGACGACGAGGCCGACATGGACCTCATCGGCACGGGCCTCTGAGATTCCCTTCGCAGACGTATCCAAATCCCCCTAAAAAGTTTCGGGAGTTACGGCGATGAGCACAGACGACAAGACTGGCGTGCGGGTGCGTTGGCTCGTGGCGGGCGCGTTCACCGCCCACCCCACCGGGCGGCGCTTCACGGTGGGCCCCAACAGCTTCGCTTCGACCCTCGAGGCGACCGCGCTGAAGTTCGAGGCCACGGTGCCCGACCGGCTCGGCGACGGCGCCACGCGGGCCTACACGGTGGGCTTCGGCTCGCTCAAGGCCTTCCAGGCGGCGGAGCTCATCGCGGCGGTGCCGGCGCTGGCGGGGCTCTCGGCCCTCGGGGCGGCGCTGGCGCAGACCGACGCGACGAAGCGGCCTGACCCGGTGTCGGCGGTGGCGAAGGTCATCGAGCTGGTGGGCGACGGCAAGCTGGCCGCCACCCTCAAGAC
>CAIOSS010001466.1 GCA_903860995.1 uncultured delta proteobacterium
CGCGGGCCCCCGCGCCCCCGCCGAAGGCGCCGCCGCCGAAGGCACCGCTGCGTGCGTCGCCCGGCGGCTTCGGCCCGAAGCCCGCGGCGCCCCAGCCCGCGGCGTCGCCCGCGCCCGAGCCGCCCGAGCCGCCCTCCCTCAGCATCGACTCGGTGGCCTCGGCGCCGCCGGCGATGATGATCGAATCCTCGCCCTCACTCCGGGTGTCGTCGACGCCGCCCTCCGCAGCGGCCCTCGCGGGCGAAGACGACCTGCCCGACGACCTCTTCGGCAGGAAGCCATTCCCGCGGCAGTCCAACGCCCCGTCGCTGGAGTCCTTCGGGCTCTCCTCGGCCTTCTCCGGGGGTGCCCCCTCGTCCCCCGCCCCGGCGCAGCAGTCGCCCTCGATGCAACCCGGCGCAGCGGCGTTCGGCCCGATGTCGGGGCACTCGCCCGCGATGCCCGGCTACGCGCAGCCCGCCTCGGTGCCCGCGCCCGCGCAGCGGCCTGGCGGGCTCTCGATGCCGGTGATCATCCTCATGGCGGGGGTGCTCGTCGTGGGCGTCTTCGGCGGCGTGCTCCTCGCGGGTCGGCTCAACCGCCCCATCCCGCAGCCCATCCCGGCGCCGGTGCCCATCGCGCAGCCGCAGAACGTCGCACCGCCGCCCCCGGTCGCCGTCGCCGAGCCCGCCACCCCGGAGCCCGCGGTGCCCGAGCCCGCGGTGCCCGCCGCGACGAACCCGGGCCCCGAAGAGACCCCGGGGCATCCCCGCCCCCACCGCCCGGCCACCCCCGGGCGCGAGGTGGCGCCTGGCATCTCGGCGGCCCAGGCCGCAGCCAACGCGCGCCTGCTCCAGCAGCTCGGCGGCACCCAGCAGGGCGGCCCCAGCGGCGGCCCCGTCGGCGTGCCGCGCAACCCGACGGCGTCGAGCGGCAACGACCCCGTCGGCCCCGTCGTCACGGGTGCCGCGCGGGCCAACCGCGCGATCCGCGCCTTCCAGGACAGCCGCGTGGTCAACACCTGCTGGCAGAACCTCCTCCGCCAGAACCCCGCGATCCGCGACACCCGGGTGAACATCACGCTGTCGGTCAACGGCCAGGGGCGCATCACTTCGACCACCGTTGCCAGCAACCCCGATCCCCGCTTCGACGCCTGCATCCGCTCGGGCGCAGGCCGCGTCGCCCCCATTGGCGCGGGCGAGGCCCTCGACGCCCAGACCTCGGTCAACCTCACCACCAACAACTGATCCTGGCCCCCGGCGCCCCGCGGCGTCGCGTCCCCGCGGCGACCTGTGTTAAGTCCCGGCGTCCAATGGAAAAGCTGGTGATCGACGGGGGCCTTCCGCTCCACGGGGAGGTGCTGGTCTCCGGCGCCAAGAACGCCGCGCTCCCGATCCTCTGCGCGTCGCTGCTCACCGACGGGGCGTGCACCTTCCGCAACGTCCCGCGCCTCCGCGACGTCGAGACCATGGCCGCGCTGCTGCGCTTCATGGGCGCCGAGACCGACGTCACCCCGCCGGTGGTCAACATCCGCGGCGCCTCGGTGGCCCGCCCGGAGGCCCCCTACGAGCTCGTGAAGCAGATGCGCGCGTCGGTGCTGGTGCTCGGGCCGCTCGTGGCCCGGCACGGCTACGCGAAGGTCTCCCTCCCGGGCGGCTGCGCCATCGGGGCGCGGCCCATCGATCAGCACCTCAAGGGCCTCGAGGCCATGGGCGCCACCATCAAGCTCGACCACGGCTACGTCGTGGCCGAGTGCAAGCAGCTGCACGGCGCGTCGATCCACCTCGACATGGCCACGGTGACCGGCACCGAGAACCTCATGATGGCCGCCGCGCTCGCGAAGGGCCGCACGCAGCTCATCGGCGCCGCGCGGGAGCCCGAGATCGAGGAGCTCGCGCGGGTGCTCAACAAGATGGGCGCGAAGGTCGACGGCGCGGGCACCGACGTCATCCACATCGAAGGGGTGGAGGTGCTGCACGCGGTCGACCACGCGATCATCCCCGACCGCATCGAGGCCGGCACCTTCCTGCTCGCCGTGGCGGCGACGGGCGGGGACGTGTTCGTGCGCGACGCCATCCCCGAGCACATGGAGCCGCTGCTGGCGAAGCTCCGGGCCGCGGGCGTCGAGGTGCTTCGCGAGGAGGGCGGCATCCGGGTGCGCTCGGAGGGCGCGCGCTCGCTCAAGGGCGGCGACATCGCCACGGCGCCGCACCCGGGCTTCCCCACCGACATGCAGGCGCAGTTCATGGCCGTGATGACCCTCGCGCGCGGCACGAGCGTGGTCACCGAGTCGGTCTTCGAGAACCGCTACATGCACGTGCCCGAGCTGAGCCGCATGGGGGCCGACATCGAGGTGCACGGCCGCGTCGCGGTGGTGAAGGGCGTCGCGGCGCTCTCGGGCGCCTCGGTGATGGCCACCGACCTGCGGGCGAGCGCGTGCCTGGTGATCGCGGGCCTCACCTCGACCGACCGCACCGAGGTGCTGCGCGTGTACCACCTCGACCGCGGCTACGAGTCCATCGAGAAGAAGCTGCGACCCCTCGGAGCGCGCATCGAGCGGGTGCGCGGCGGCGGGTGACCCGCGCGCTGACCGTGGCGGTGCCGAAGGGCCGGCTGGCGAAGCAGCTGGCGGCCTCGCTGGCGGCGGCGGGGGTGCCCCCGGGGGCGCTGGCGGAGACCGACCGCACGCTGGTGCGCGAGGCCATGGTGGACGGGGCGCCGATGCGCTTCCTGCTGTTGAAGCCTGACGACGTACCCACCTACGTGGAGCACGGCGCGTGCGACCTCGGCGTCGTGGGGCGCGACGTGCTGCTCGAGCGCGAGGCCGACCTGGTGCTCCCCCACGACACGGGGCTCGGGCGCTGTCGCATGGTGGTGGCGGCGCCCGACGGGTGGACGGCGCCGCCGCGCGACCGGGCGCTGCGGGTGGCGACGAAGTACCCGCGCATCGCGCGGAGGCACTTCGCGGCGCAGGGCACCGACGTGGAGGTGATCTTCGTGCAGGGCTCGGTGGAGACCGCGCCGCTGGTGGGCCTGAGCGACGTGATCGTCGACCTGGTGGAGACCGGCGAGACGCTGCGGCAGAACGGGCTCGCCGTCGTGGCGGAGGTCTGCGCGGTGTCGGCCGTGGTGGTGGTCAACCGGGTGGTGTTCAAGCTGCACCGCGCGGCGATCGAGCGCTTCGTAGGGCGCCTGCCCGGGGCGTAGGCGCCGGCGAGGTCCCGACGGCGCGGGGCCGGGCGACATCGACGGGACCGAGGGCGAGAGGGTAGTGGTGACCTGTGGAAGCGCTCGCGATGTCCCGCAGATACCCCGCGCTGTGGCGCGCTCTCTTCGCGCTCATGGCCCTGGTGGTGCTCGCCCAGGTCGCGCTGGAGGTCTGGCTACACCCGCGCTACGAGAGCGACACCGACCTCGTGGTGGCCGCGACCTCCGCCGCCCTGCGCTGCCTCCAGGCGTCGCCGTGGTCGCGCTGCCCGAACGTCTCGCGGCTGCCGCTGTTGCAGCACCTCCCCGTGGCGGCGCTCCTCCGCGCGGGGCTCGCGCCGGTCGAGGTGCTGCGCGGCCTCACGCTGCTGAATGCGGCGGCGCAGGGCGCCATCGTCGTCGCGCTGTTTCGTGCGCTGAGGGGCGCGGCCCCGGGGGCTCCGTGGCTCGCCGTCGCCGGGTGGCTCGGCGGCTACGGCCTCTGGTACGTCAACAGCACCTTCGGGGAGTCGCTGGCCGCGCTCCTCACGCTGCTGGCGGTCTGGAGCTGCCATCGCCGCGCGGCGGCGGGCGCCTTCGTCGCGACGTGGCTGGCGTCCACCTCGAAGGAGGTCGCCGCGCCCTTTCTCCTGGCGCTGGGCGGGCTGGCGCTGCTGCTCCCGGGCGGCGCCGAGCGCGAGCCGCGCGCCACGCGTACCACCCTCGCCGCGTGCGGGTTGGGCGCGGCGGCGGGCCTTGCGAGCAACGCGCTCTTCAACGTCTGGCGCTTCGGGGGTCCGGTCAACGTCGGCTACCTCGATCCGGCATTCCGCGCCGCGCCCGCCCAGTCGCTGATGAATTTCGCCGGGCTCTGGACCTCGCCCAACGGCGGTCTCCTCTGGTTCGCGCCGATCCTCATGGCGGCCGTGCTCGTCGCCGCCGCGGCGCCCTTGCGCGGCGCGGTCGTGGGGCCCCGCTACGTCGCCCGCGGCGCGCTCGCCATCCTGCTCGCGCTCTCCGTCGGCTTCGCCCGGTGGTACGCGCCCATGGGATGGTGGGCCTGGGGTCCGCGCTACCTGCTCCCGTGGCTGCCGGCCGTGCTGCTGCTCGCGCTGCGGGCGGAGGGTGGCGCGTGGCAGCGGCTCGCGACGCGGCTCGGCCCGCGCGGGTTCGCCGGGCTGGCCCTGGCCCTGGCGCTGCTGGCGGTGCCCAACGCCCTCTCGCTCCTCGACTCGATCCAGTACAATCGATTCTTCGCCCACAACCCGGCGTGCCCGTCGGTGGCCGTCCAGGTGGACGCCGCGGTCTACACGCGGGCCCTGCGCTGTATGATGTTCTCCCCGCGCTCGCTGTGGTGGTGGTGGCTCGTGCCGGTGACCGCGAAGGAGCCGCTGTTCGTTGCGTCGTACGTCGGCGTCCTGTGGGCGCTGCTCTGGCGGTCGGGGGGGGGTCCCGGCCCTGAGGCATGAACAGCCTCCCCAGCGAGGCGCGCGCCGGGGTCGCCCGGAGCCGGGGCCCTGCACCCGTGAATACAGGGCCCCTTAAATACAGTGCCCCGTATCCGGTGGTGGGGGTCTTGGGCTACTCGGTCGCCGCCTCGGGGCGCGCCCGGGGCGCACGGCCGGGGCGCGAGGCCAGGGTGGTCTCGCCGGCGAGCGCGAGGTACGGGCGCATCCGGCGGAAGCCCACCCGCCCGATGCCGCGCACCCGGAGGAGGTCCTCCGCGTGGTTGAAGCGGTGGGCGCGCTCGCGGAGCTGCACGATGGCCGCCGCCCGCGCCGGGCCGATGCCCGGCACGCGCACCAGCTCCTCGGCGGTGGCCGTGTTGATGTTCACCACGCCCTCCGGGGCGGGCGCGCCGGTCGCCGC
>CAIOSS010001467.1 GCA_903860995.1 uncultured delta proteobacterium
GCCGCGTTGGACCAGCGGGCAACTGCGATAGCATCGCGGGATAGCCATGGACGAACCCCGGGGCCTCGGACTGCGTGCGCAATTCGCCCTGGCGCTCCTCGGCACGCTGGCCATCTCCGCGACGCTGGCGCTGGCCGCGGCGCACCCGCTCACGGCGGCCTCCGGGCGCATCGCGCGGCGCCGCCTGGGGATGACCCTCTCCCGCGCCGTCGCGGGCCAGGTGTCGCTCACCGTCGACCCGACGCACGTGCAGCCGCTGCTCGCGGCCAGCGTGGGCGAGGGGGGGCTCTCGGGCGCGGCCCTCTACGACAAGAACGGCATGCTCCAGGCGCTGGTGGGCTCGCTCCAGCTGCCGGTGTCGCAGCACCCGCCGCCCTTCGACGACGTGCGGGTGTCCGGCGAGGTGATGGCGGTGGTGGTGCTGCTGCCGTCCCGGGGGATCTTCGTGGCCGAGTCGTCGCTCGCGCCCGGGGCCGCGGAGCGCACGGTGCCCACGGCGGTGCTGCTGTACACGGGCCTCTCGGGGATGCTCGCGCTCGGGGTGGTGTACCTGGCGCTCACCCGCTGGATCGTGCGCCCGATGGAGGGGCTCACCGGCGCCGCCGAGCGGGTGGCCGCGGGGCGCCGCGACGTGCGCGCCGAGGAGCGAGGGGCGGCGGAGGTCGTCCGGGCCGCGAGCGCCTTCAACCGGATGACCGACCAGCTCGCGGCGCGGGAGTCCGAGCTGTCGCAGCAGGTGACCGAGCTGGAGAAGGCCAGCGCCGACCTGCGGCGCGCGCAGGAGCAGGTGGTGCGGGGCGAGCGCCTCGCGATGGTGGGGCGGCTGGCGGCGGGCATCGCGCACGAGGTGGGCAACCCCCTGGCGGCCATCGTGGGGCTCTCGGACGTGATGCGCGACGGGGGCCTGGAGGAGGACGAGATCCGGGACTTCGCGGGGCGCATCGGCACCGAGGCGCAGCGCATCCACCGGACGGTGCGGCAGCTGCTGGACTACGCGCGCGCGGCGCCCGGGTCGGCCGCGCCGCCGCGGATGGACGGCTCCACGGTGGAGCCCAACGCCGACGTGCGCGACGCGGTCGAGCAGGTGCGCAAGCTGCTGCAGCCGCAGAAGTCGATGCGGGACATCGCGCTGACCGTGGAGGTCGAGGAGGGCTTACCGACGGTGGCCGTGTCGGGCGACCGGCTGGTGCAGGTGGTGCTCAACCTGGCGATGAACGCCGCCGACGCCATCCGCGGCGACGGGCGCGAGCGGGGCCAGGTGGCGCTGCGGGCGCGGCTCGACGAGGGCCGGGTGGTGATCGAGGTCGAGGACGACGGCCCGGGCATCCCCGACGCGCTGCGCGAGCGGGTGTTCGAGCCCTTCTTCACGACGAAGCCGGCGGGCGAGGGCACGGGCCTGGGGCTGCCGACGAGCGCGGCGATCGTCGAGCAGGCGGGCGGCGCGATCACCGCCCACAGCCGCCGCGACGGGGGCGGCGGCGCGCGGATGGTGGTCACGCTGCCGGCGGGCCGGGCCTCGGCGATGAGCGGGGCCTACGAGCGGGGCTGAGCGCGCTCAGCGGCGGGTGAAGTGGAAGAGCCCGCAGCTGTAGTCGGCGCGCTCGAAGTCGGCGGGCGCGGCGTCGCGCACGAGGTCGCCCGCGTCGTCGACGGCGCTGAACTCCACCAGCGAGAGCTCGCCCATGGCGCGAAGCACGGTCTGCGGCGAGAGCACCCGGTGGGCGTTGAAGCACACGCGCTCGCGCCCGACGGGGACGCCCAGGTAGAGGTCGCCGCCCGGGGCCACGACGCGCTGGAGCTCGGCGAGGGCCTTGAGCGAGCCGCCGGGGTCGAGCGGGTCGCCGTAGCGCCCGAGGCCGATGTGCTCGACGACGTGGAGGCACGAGAGCGAGCGCACCGCGCGGTCGGCGAAGGGCAGCGCGAGCACCGTGCCGACGCGGGCCTTGATGTGGGGGTGGCCCTTCGCCTCGAGCGGCCGCAGGTCGACGTAGACCACGTCGGTGAAGGCCGCGACGTGGGCGACGAAGCCGTCGACGCGGCTGCCCACGTCGACGTGCTCGGCGACGCCCGAGGCGTGCACCTTGCGCGCGGCCCACAGGTCTTGATGGAAGTAGTGACCCGAGGCCGACCCGGCGCTCTCGCCGCGGTCGTCGAGGCAGGGCTGGACGTCGCGGAGCTTGAGCGATCCCCCGCCGAGGGCCTCGTACTGCCGCCAGGTGCGCACGAACCACGGCAGCGACGCCGCGGTGGAGGGCAGCCGGCGAAGGTCGAGCACCAGCCCGCTCATCTGCACGCCGAGGCGGGCGACGTCGAGCATCCCGGCGACCTGGAGGCCCGACTTCAGCGCGCGACGCAATCCCGCGGTGGCACTCATCGCGCGGCAAGCTAACGCATCCGCCCGGCGGCCTCCACCCGCGGGCGCCCTCAGAAGGTCAGCACAAACCGTCGCGAGCACCCCGAGACGAGGGAGGCCGCGCGAGACATACGCGGGGTATTTCGAGCGCGGCCGACCGCTGGATCGGGGGGCGCAGCAGGGTTGTGCGGACCTTCTCAGGCCTTGGGCTTCGCCGCCCGGGGCCTCTTCGGGTTCGCCTTCGCCGCGGTCGTCGGAGCCGCGGCCGCCGCCCCCGCCGCGGGCTTCGCGCCCACGCGCTCGACGCGCTCTAGCAGCTCCTTCGCGACGATGACCTCCTTGAAGTAGATGGCCTCCGCGCCCGCGCTCACGGCCTCGTCCTCGGCGCCGCCGCGGAGCTTCCACGGCACCGCGAGCACGAGGTTCTTCGGGCCCGCGGCGCCGAGCAGCTCGATGCGCGCCTGGAGCGTGTCCTTGCGCCAGAACCCGAGCACCTCCACCAGGGCCTCGCGCCCGTCGGGGTGCCGCGCCACGAAGTCGGGGATGAGCACCCCGCGGCCGTCGAGGTCGATGAGCGAGCCCTCGCGCGAGAGGGACCACGGGGACTTGAGCGCGGCGAAGCGGTCGAGCACCCACTGCTCCTCCTTGGTGATGTACGCGCCCTTGTCGGGGAGGTGCGAGACGAGCCCGTCCTGCGGCGACACCCGGAAGAGCACGTCGCGCTTCTGCGGCCCCCACCGGAGCTCGGCCTCCGCGCGCCACGAGGGGAACAACAACAGCGCGGGGAGAAACTCCGCGAGCTGCAGCCCGTACTTGTTCGACTGCTGGAAGACGCTCACCGGGCCGTCGAGCGTGAGCGACCACCCGCCGCCCTCGGCCCGCTCGGCCTTGTGGATGAGCCGATAGAACTTCACCCACCGGAAGAGCTGCCGGTACCGCGCGGGGTCAGCCTCGTCGAGGTGCACCACCAGCCGCGTCGCCCGCAGCAGCGCCGCCTGCGCGAGCGCCACGTTGTAGCGCTGCACCAGCGCCTCGCCCGGGAGCTCGGGCGCCCCGGTCATCACCTGCTCGTCCTCGAGGTCGGCGTAGAGCCCCTGCTCCACCGCGGCGACCTCCACGCCGAGCTGCGCCGCCACGGAGGCCAGCACGTCGTCGCGGGTCACCGGGTGCAGCGCGTCGGCGGTGCGCACCGCGGGGTGCACCCGCGCGGAGGCCTCGAACACGGCCCGGCGGAGGTCCTGCGGCTCGATGGGCGAGCGCACCTCGTAGGTCGACCGGTCGAAGAGCAGCTTGGCGAGCCCGCGGTGCAGCAGGTAGTCGGTGCCCTCGCCGGTGAGCTCGGCCAGGGCGGCGTCGAGGTCGGCGCGGCGCTTCCCGAGGTGCGCCCGGAAGGTCTCGGCCATCACCCCCGCGAGCGCCAGCACGTCGGCGTCGCCGGGCGCCACGTAGCGCGGCCGCACCTCGCCCTTCACCACCCGCGCGCGGATGAGGTCAGCGGTAAGCATCGTGCTCCCGGCGGCGCCCCGACTGGTGCTCCTCGGCCGTGCCCCGGGTGATCACCTCGTACAGAATCGCCGTCTTGCCCTCCTGCCGCCGCAGGATGCGCCCGAGGCGCTGCACGTGCTCGCGCACGCTCGCGGTGCCGCTCAGCACGATCGCCACGCGCGCCTCGGGGATGTTCACGCCCTCGTTCAACACCCGCGAGGTGACCACCGCGGGGTACGCACCCGAGTTGAAGCGCTCCAGCACCTCGCGCCGCTCCTTCACGTCGGTCTGGTGCGTGATCGCCGGGATCAGGAACCTCCGCGCGATGGCGTACACCGTGTCGTTGTCGTTGGTGAAGATCAGCGTGCGGTCTTTCGCGTGTTGCCGGAGCAGTCCTTCGAGCACCTCCAGCTTGCCCTGCGAGGCCAGCGCGATGCGCTTCTGCTGCTGGTACGACAGCAGCGCGCGGCGCCC